>NZ_LZKF01000128.1:0-38493 GCF_001672665.1 Mycobacterium sp. E2238
CCGCGCCAGCGCCGGCGTTCGGGCGGCGGCTTGTCCGCCCAGGACCTGCTGCGACGCGAGGGTCGGCTGTAAGCCTCAGTCGGCCTTTGCGGGTTCGTCTGGCTCGGCCTCCAGGAGGCTGCCCTCGTCGGCCTCCTCGGTCTGCTTCTCGGCTTCGGCGGCCGGATCCGCGGCGAGGAGCACCTGCATCGCGTTGTTGAGGAACGCGACCGTCGGCACGGCCAGCAGCGCGCCGACGATCCCGGCGAGCACGCCGCCTGCGGAGATGGCCAACACCACCCCGAGCGGGTGAATCGAGACGGCGCGGCCCATCACCAGCGGCTGCAGCACGTGGGCCTCGAGCTGGTTCACCGCGATCAGCAAACCCAGGGTAATCAGCGCGTACACAATGCCTTTGGCCAGCAGGGCGACCACCACGGCCAGCAGACCCGAGATCAGCGCACCGACGAGCGGGATGAAGGCTCCCAGGAACACCAAGGAGGCCAGCGGCAGCGCCAGCGGGATGCCCATGATCGCCAGGCCCGCCCCGACCCCGGCCGCGTCGGTCAGGGCCACCAGGAAGGTGGCCCGCACATACCCGGTCAGCGATCCGTAGCCGGCGCGGCCCGCCTCGCTCACCCGGTCGCGGACGTCGACCGGGAAGATCTTGACCACGTAGGCCCAGATGTTGCGTCCGCCGTAGAGAAAGAAGATCAACGTGAACAGCACCAACACCGCCGCGGTGACCAGTTCGGTGATGGTGGCCGCGGTCGACAGGGCGCCGCTTTCCAGCTTCGCCTGATTGTTGCGCAACGCCTCGATCGCGGCGTTGCCCGCGTTGTCGATCTGTTCGCTGCGCAGGTGCGCGGGCCCGTGGATCAGCCAGCGCCGGGTGGACTCGATGCTGCGGGTCACCTGTTCGGTCAGGCCGGGCACACCGTCGATGAACTGGAGGACGACGAACGCCAGGATGCCGCCCAGGATCGCGAACCCGCCCAGCAACACCATCGCCACCGCGCCACCGCGGGGCAGGCCCCGCCGGTCCAGCCAGTCCACCACCGGCAGCAGCAGCGCACTGACCAGCAACGCCACCAGTACCGGCACGACGATGATTTCGAGCTTCTTCACCACCCACAGCAGGGCGACCACCGCGGCGAGGATGACCAGCAAACGCCAGGCCCAGGCTGCGGTCTTGCGGACAAGGGGTTCGACCGAAGCGTCGTCGGTGTTTGCCGGCATTGGGTGAGCCTATCCGGCGGGGGGCACCCCCAAACGTCCGCGCGGCCGCGGGCCCCGACCACCCCGGCACGATCCGGTTACGACCCCGACACGGTCGGCGGCGCGCGACGATCCCCGCGCCACCTGCACCGTTACCCTAAATCACGTGTCGCACGACGCACCCGCCCGCAATCTCGACTTCCCGCGCGAAGAGGCCCCGCGCGGGAAGTACTGGTGGCTGCGGTGGGTGATCCTCGGGATCGTCGCCATCGTGCTTGCCGTGGAGGTCGCCCTGGGCTGGCATCAGCTGGCCAAGGCCTGGATGAGCCTGTACGAGGCGAACTGGTGGTGGCTGCTGGCGTCGGTGGTGGCGTCGGCCGCGTCGATGCACAGCTTCGCGCAAATCCAGCGCACGTTGCTGCGGTCGGCCGGCGTGCACGTCAAACAATTGCGATCCGAGGCCGCCATCTATGCCGCCAACTCGCTGAGCACCACGCTGCCCGGCGGGCCGGTGCTGTCCGCGACGTTTTTGCTTCGGCAGCAACGGCTTTGGGGTGCTTCGACGGTGGTGGCGTCGTGGCAGCTGGTGATGGGTGGCGTCCTGCAGGCCGTCGGGTTGGCGCTGCTGGGGCTGGGCGGTGCGTTCTTCCTCGGCGCGAAGAACAACCCGTTCTCGTTGCTGTTCACCCTCGGCGGCTTCGTCGCGTTGCTGATTCTCGCCCAGGCCGTCGCGTCGCGGCCGGAGCTGATCGACGGCATCGGCTGCCGGGTGTTGTCCTGGGTCAACTCCGTGCGCGGCCGGCCCGCCGACACCGGCCTGGACCGATGGCGCCAGACCCTGATGCAGCTGGAATCGGTGAGCCTGGGCCGGCGCGACATGGGGGTGGCGTTCGGTTGGTCGATGTTCAACTGGGTCGCCGACGTGGCCTGCCTCGGCTTCGCGGCGTACGCCGCCGGCGACCATGCGTCGGTCGCCGGGCTGACGGTGGCCTACGCGGCCGCCCGCGCCGTCGGCACGATACCGCTGATGCCGGGCGGGTTGTTGGTGGTGGAGGCGGTGCTGGTGCCCGGGCTGGTGTCCAGCGGCATGTCGCTGCCGAATGCGATCTCGGCCATGCTGATCTACCGGCTGATCAGCTGGCTGCTCATGTCCGCCATCGGCTGGGTGGTGTTCTTCTTCGTGTTCCGCACGGAAAACGTCGCCGTCCCGGACGACGAGGAGCCCGCACCGGAACCCGAACCGACGGCGCACCAGGGCCAGCCCGTCAATGATCCGACCGAGACCGCGCTGCAGGGCCCGTTACCGCCCGATCGCAGCCCGGATAACGAGAACTAGCCGGCGGTGTTGCCGCGCGGCGGGCCCGACAGCGGGTTGGCCGGCGCTGGTGCGACGGGGCCGGTGGCCGCGGGCGGGGCGGCCGGCGTGCCGGCCAGCGGCGACGCCCCCGCGGCATTGCCCGGCAGCGCGGGCAGCCCACCGGCGGCTCCCTGCGCCTGCTGCATCATGCCCATCGCCTGGGTGGGCGAGATCGGCAACTTGCACTGCAGCGACAGGTTCGTCAGGGGCTGGGCGATCGACGTCATGTCGCCGGCCACCTTTGGGTTGGCCTCGAAGTAGGACTTCAGCCCGGTCATCGACTGCGGGCCCGCCTGCTGCTGCAGCATCGAGGTCATCGTCTGGTTGGTCTCCGGATGCGAGTCCAGGTAGTCGCCCATCGACTTGGAGACCGAACCGATCGTCCGGGCGACCTCGCTGGCCGAGCACGGATCGGTAGCGCCCGTCGCAGCCGGCCCCGCCAGGACCGCGAGGGCGGCGCACGGCACGGTGGCGGCGATCAGCCCGGCGAAGATTCTGCGGCGCCCGGTCGCGGTGCCTCTCGTCATGGAAACTCCTTAGTGTTTGCGACGTCGCACGCAGCACCGACGCCTCGCAAACGGCTGCAATAGACGGCCTCTTCGATAGCGGAGCTCCCCAGCGCCCCCGGGCCATCCGACATCCTGCCATCGCCGGCGGCACCCCTGCCAGCCCGAGCGAGGCCCTGTGAGGAAAATCCCGCCCGGTCACCGGCTCACAACGACTTGGCAGCGTCTTGGCAACAACGCCGTCGCTGCAGCTCAGGAACTAGAAAGCTCACATCATCCACAGGTCGCTGCGGTATTCTCGCCAGCACGCGTTACGCGCTACACGGGGAGTGACGAAATCCAGCAGTTAATGATGCGTCTCAGCCGCAGCCTGCGTAAGTACCGCTGGTTGGTCTTCACAGGCTGGTTGCTGGCTTTGGTTCCGGCGATCTATCTGGCCTTGACGCAGTCGGGGAATCTGACCGGCGGCGGCTTCGAGGTGGCCGGATCGCAGTCGCTGCTCGTCCACGACCAGCTCGAGGAGCTGTACCACGACCAGGGGTCGTCCTCGCTGGCCCTGGTGGCGGCCCCGCGCCCGGACGCCAGCTACTCGGACATCAACGACGCGGTCGCGCTGTTGCGGCGCACCGCCGCCGAGGTTCCCGGCGTTTCGGAGGTGCCCAACCCCACCCAGCGGCCACCGCAACCCGACCGCCCGTATGTGCTTTCGCTGCGGCTGGACTCCCGCAACACCAGCGACGTCGCCAAACAGCTGCGCAAGAAGGTCGGCGTCAACGGGGATCAGCCCGGCCAGACCGCGGACGGGCGGGTGCGGCTGTACGTGATCGGCCAGGGCGCGCTCAGTGCCGCCGCAGCGCAGAACACCAAGCACGACATCGCCGCCGCCGAGCGCTGGAACCTGCCCGTGATCCTCATCGTCCTGCTCGCGGTGTTCGGTTCGCTGGCGGCCGCGGCGATTCCGCTTGCCCTCGGTGTCTGCACGGTCGTGGTCACCATGGGCCTGGTCTACCTGCTCTCGGCCTACACGACCATGTCGGTGTTCGTCACCTCGACGGTCTCGATGTTCGGGATCGCCCTCGCCGTCGACTATTCGTTGTTCATCTTGATGCGCTTCCGCGAGGAGTTGCGGTCCGGGCGCGAGCCGCGGGAGGCCGTCGACGCCGCGATGGCCACCTCGGGGCTCGCGGTGGTGCTGTCCGGGATGACCGTCGTCGCCTCGCTCACCGGGATCTACGTGATCAACACCCCGGCGCTGAAATCGATGGCCACGGGCGCGATTCTGGCGGTCGCGGTCGCGATGCTGACCTCGACCACGCTGACCCCGGCGGCGCTGGCGACGTTCGGCCGCTCGGCCGCCAAGCGGTCGGCGTTCCTGCATTGGTCGCGCGGGCCGGAGGGTGGCCAATCCCGGTTCTGGAACCGCTGGATCGGCTGGGTGATGCGCCGGCCGTGGATCTCGGCGCTGGCCGCCTCGCTGGTCCTGCTCGTCATGGCGGCACCGGCCTCATCGATGGTGCTGGGCAACAGCCTGCTGCGCCAGTTCGACTCCTCGCACGAAATCCGCGCCGGGGTGGGCGCGGCGGCCCAGGCCCTCGGCCCCGGCGCGCTCGGCCCGATCCGGGTGCTGGTCACCTTCCCGGACGGCGGCGCCGCCTCACCCGAACACAGCCAGACCATCGGCGCGATCCGGCAGCGGATGGCGCAGGCCCCGAACATCGTCTCCGTGGCGCCGCCGCAATTCGCCGAGGACAACGGCAGCACCCTGCTGTCCGCGGTGTTGTCGGTCGACCCCGAGGACATGCGCGCCCGCGAGACCGTCGGCTGGATGCGCGCGCAGCTGCCCAAGGTGCCCGACCGGGGAACCGCGCGGGTGGACGTGGGGGGCCCGACCGCGCTGATCAAGGACTTCGACGACCAGGTGTCCAAGACCGAGCCGCTGGTGCTGGCCATCGTGGCGCTGATCGCGTTCGTGATGCTGCTGCTATCGGTCCACTCGGTGTTCCTGGCCCTCAAGGGCGTGCTGATGACCCTGCTGTCGGTCGCGGCCGCCTACGGCAGCCTGGTGATGGTGTTCCAGTGGGGCTGGCTGAAGGATCTCGGGTTCGCCCAGATCAGCTCGATCGACAGCACGGTGCCGCCGCTGGTGCTCGCGATGACTTTCGGGTTGTCGATGGATTACGAGATCTTCCTGCTGACCCGCATCAGGGAACGATTCCTGCATTCCGGGAACACCCGCGACGCCGTCGCGTATGGCGTGAGCACCAGCGCCCGCACCATCACCAGCGCGGCGCTGATCATGATCGCCGTCTTCATCGGCTTCGCGTTCGCCGGCATGCCGCTGGTGGCCGAGATCGGCGTGGCGTGCGCGGTGGCGATCGCAGTGGACGCGACCGTGGTGCGGCTGGTCCTGGTACCGGCGCTGATGGCGATGTTCGCCCAGTGGAACTGGTGGATCCCGCCGTGGCTGTCGCGCGTGCTGCCCTCGGTCGACTTCGACCGGCCGCTGCCGGAGGTCGATCTCGGCGACGTCGTGGTCATTCCCGACGACATCTCGGCGCTGACGGCGCCCAACGCCGACCTGCGGATGGTGCTCAAGTCGGCGGCCAAGCTCAAGCACCTCGCGCCCGACGCCATCTGCGTGACCGATCCGCTGGCGTTCACCGGCTGCGGGCGCACCGGCAAGGAGAGGCAGGGTGCGCTGCTGCAGGGGCCGGACCAGGATCGCGGTCGCGATCCCGGCCAAATTCCCCACCAGGTCAACATCGACGACGAGAAGGCGGGCGTCGTGGTGGGCGCCGCCGTCCGCAGGACCGGCAGCAACGGCCACACCAACGGCGCCTCCGGGGCCAAGAAGCGGGTCGGCGGCCTGACGTCACGCAACGGCATCGCCAAGGCGATCGTGGGGTCGGACCGGCCCGTCCACCCGGTCACGTTGTGGCGGGGGCGGCTTTCGGTCGCCATCGACGCGTTGGAGAGCGAGACCGACACCGCGGACCGGCCCGTGTACGAGCGTCGCAGCCCGGTGGAAACCACCCACGTTCAGCTGCCCACCGGCGACCGGCTGCTGGTCCCGACCGGCGCCGAGACGCTGCGCCTGAAGGGCTACCTCATCATGTGCCGTAACAGTCGCCGCGATTACGCCGACTTTGCCGATATGGTTGAAACGTTGGAGCCCGAGACCGCCGCTGTGGTGCTGGCCGGCATGGACAGGTACTACTGTTGTCAGTCGCCCAGGCGGGAATGGATCGCCACCCAGTTGGTCCGTCGACTCGCTGATCCGGATCCCTGTGATTTGAACGACGAGCAGGGGTCCTCCGAGGGCGACGCCCACCCGGACTGGGAGGAGATCAGGCAGCGCTGCCTGTCGGTGGCCGTAGCGATGCTGGAGGAGGCGAGGTGACGTTGGCACCTGACCGACGCTCCACACTGCCGTCCCAGCGGCCGGCCACCGATCCGCGCACCGGTCCCGGCGGTGAATCCCGCAGTGCACCCCTTCAAGACTCCGACCAGCCGGTGGAGTTCTGGCCGACGTCCGCGATTCGCGCCGCGCTGCAAGGCGGTGACATCGCCACCTGGAAGCGCATCGCCGCGGCGTTGAAGCGCGATCCGTATGGGCGGACCGCCCGCCAGGTCGAAGAGGTGCTCGAAGGCACCCGTCCCTACGGCATCTCCAAAGCGCTGTGGGAGGTGCTGGAACGCGCCCGCACCCACCTGGAGGCCAACGAACGGGCCGAGGTGGCCCGCCACGTGCGGCTGCTCATCGACCGCTCGGGCCTGGCCGAGCAGGAATTCGCGTCCCGCATCGGGGTGACCGCCGAAGAACTCGTCGCCTACCTGGACGGCAGCACCAGCCCGTCGGCCGCGCTGATGATCCGGATGCGCCGATTGTCGGATCGGTTCGTCAAGGTGAAGTCGACGCGCGCGGCCGAGTCCAACTGATCACCTGATCGGCAGCACGTCCGATACCAGCCATGCGCCGCCGCGCTTGGTCAGCGCCACCCGCAGCGCGGGCGCCGACCGGCTGGCCGGCTGGCCCGGCGCGTTCTGGGTGACCCGCAGGATCACCGCCACGCTGGCCGCCGACGGCCCGAGGGCCTCGACGCCGGCCGCCAGCGTCGCGGCCTGAGCGGTGACGTTGTGCTGGGCGAGCTCGGCGCTGGTCTTCGTGTACTGCTCCTTGAACGCGGCGGCGTGGTCGGGGACGATCAGCGCCGTGGCGCGGTCGATGGAGCTGTCCGGGGCGCCCGGGGTGAACGACGCCATCGCCTCCGCCATGCCCGTGGCGACCCGAACCACGTCGCGGGAGTCGTCCTTGAACTCGCGGTCCGAGCGCGTCCAGTGCGTGTATCCGGTGACCACCGCGGCCACCAGCGCTGCCGTGCAGAGCAAGACGACGGCCAATCGCAGGCCCGGTGCGTCGTCATCGGTGCCGACGCTGACCGAATCACGGCGCAGCAGCCAGAAATTGACCCCGACACCCTCGACGATCAGCAGCACCAGCACCGAGCACACCGAAACCCACCACAGCGGCCAGCCCAGGATCAGGCCGATCGCCAGCAACCCCGCGATCGCGGCCACTGGGGCCAGGATGTCGAACGCGAGCAGGCGCCACAGGTTTCTCATCGGATCGATTCCAGTCCCGAGATCATCAGCTTGCCGTCCACGTTGACGACGTCGAGCCGCAGGTTCCAGTGCACCGTCTGCGGTTTGGCGCCGGCGTTCTCGCTGACCGACGTCGCGACCAGCATGACCGAATCCAGGCGGCTCGCGAAGGGCGGCAGCTTGGTGGTCACCACCGGGCGGGAAACGCCGGGCTGGGTGTCCAGGTCGTGACGCACGGCCTCGACCGCCACCGCGTCGATGCGCCCGGCGCTCTTGGACTGCAGCTTCTCCACCACCTGCTTATAGGGCTGCATGGCAGCGTCGAAGTCGGTGTTGAGTTCGCCGACCGTGCCGTCGTGCAGCCGTTGCAGGCTGGCGTCGATGTTGCCGCTGTTCATGTTGATCAGCACGCCCGTCCAGTCGGCGGCGGTTTGCATGACGCGGGTGAGGTAGCGGCGCTCGGCCGTGTCGTCGCGATGCCCGGACCAGAGGAAGAACCCGAACACGATCGCGGCCACCGACAGCACGCCGAGGACGGCCGACGCGATGCCGTACGGGGAGAACATCGGGCCGCCGGCGCCCTCCGATTCGTCGTCAAGGTCTTCGTCGGGGTCGGCGAGGTCTGCCTCTTCCGTTTCCTGGGTTGCTGGCTCGGTGCGCTCGCCGTCGGACATGGCCCGATCGTCGCACCCGACAAAGATGGAAGGATGGCGGGGTGACAGTAGAGGCCATTCGCTCGGGGATCGACCTGAGCCATGTCGACGCCAACACCCGCCCCCAGGACGACCTGTTCGGTCACGTCAACGGCCGCTGGCTGGCCGAATACGAGATCCCGGCGGACCGGGCGACCGACGGCGCGTTCCGCCACCTTTACGACCGCGCCGAGGAACAGGTGCGCGACCTGATCATCGAGGCCAGCGAGACCGGCGCGGCCCCGGGCACCGATCAGCAGCGCATCGGCGACCTCTACGCCAGCTTCCTCGACGAGGAAGCCATCGAGCGTCGCGGGCTGCAACCGCTGCTCGACGAGCTGGCCACCATCGACGAGGCCGCCGACCCGGACGCGTTGGCCGCGGCGATTGGTGCGCTTCAGCGCACGGGAGTGGGCGGCGGCGTCGGGCTGTATATCGACACCGACGCCAAGAACTCGGCCCGGTACCTGGTGCACGTCACCCAGTCCGGCATCGGATTGCCCGACGAGTCCTACTTCCGCGAAGAGCGGCACGCCGAGGTGCTGGCGGCATATCCCGGTCACATCGCGCGGATGTTCGGCTTGGTGTACGGCGCGGCGCCGGACGCGCACGCCGACACCGCGGCCCGCATCGTGGCGCTGGAGGGCAAGCTGGCCGCCGCGCACTGGGATGTGGTCAAGCGACGGGACGCCGAGCTCAGTTACAACCTGCGCACCTTCGCTGATCTGCAGACCGAAGGGCGGGGCTTCGACTGGACCGGCTGGGTTGACGCGCTGGGCGCCACGCCGGAGGAATTCGCGGAAACCATTGTGCGGCAACCTGATTACCTCACCGCCTTCGCCGCCCTGTGGTCCAGCGCCGACCTGGCGGACTGGAAGGATTGGGCCCGTTGGCGGTTGATCCGTGCCCGTGCGTCCTGGTTGACCGACGAGCTGGTCGCCGCGGATTTCGACTTCTACGGCCGCCTGCTCACCGGCGCCGAGCAGATCCGGGAACGCTGGAAGCGGGCGGTGTCGCTGGTGGAACACCTGATGGGCGATGCCGTCGGAAAGCTCTATGTACAGCGGTATTTCCCGCCGGACGCCAAAGCCCGCATCGACGCGCTGGTGGAGAACCTGAAGGCGGCCTACCGGCTGTCCATCAACGAGCTGGACTGGATGACGCCGCAGACCCGGGAGCGCGCCCTGGCCAAGCTGGACAAGTTCGTCGCCAAGGTCGGCTACCCGGCGAAGTGGCGGGACTACTCCAAGGTGGTGATCGACCGCACCGACCTCTACGGCAACTTCCAGCGCGGCTACGCGGTCAACCACGACCGCGAACTGGCCAAGCTGGGCGGCCCGGTCGATAAGGACGAGTGGTTCATGACGCCCCAGACGGTCAACGCCTACTACAACCCGGGGATGAACGAAATCGTCTTTCCGGCAGCCATTCTGCAGCCGCCGTTCTTCGACGCCGAGGCCGACGACGCCGCCAACTACGGCGGGATCGGCTCGGTGATCGGGCACGAGATCGGGCACGGCTTTGACGACCAGGGCGCCAAGTACGACGGCGACGGCAACCTGGTGGACTGGTGGACCGACGCCGACCGCGCCGAATTCGGCGCTCGCACCAAGGCCCTGATCGAGCAGTACGAGGCGTACACGCCGCGCGGGCTGGACGCCGGTCACCACGTCAACGGCGCCTTCACCGTCGGGGAGAACATCGGCGACCTGGGCGGCTTGTCGATCGCCCTGCTGGCCTATCAGCTGTCGCTGCAGGGCCAACCCGCGCCCGTCATCGACGGTCTCACCGGGGTGCAGCGGGTGTTCTACGGCTGGGCTCAGGTGTGGCGCACCAAATCCCGTCGGGCGGAAGCGATCCGGCGGTTGGCGACCGATCCGCACTCGCCGCCGGAGTTCCGCTGCAACGGCGTCATCCGCAATATGGACGCCTTTTACGAGGCGTTCGGAGTCGCCGAGGGCGACGCGTTGTTCCTCGAGCCGCAGCGGCGGGTCAGGATCTGGAACTAAGCGACCGCTTCGATCCGCGCCGGCACGTGCTTGTGCCACGGCGTGCCGGCGTAGGGGTCGCGCCACTCCGTCGAGGTGAGCGCGTTCGGGGCGACGCCCCGGACCACGGTATGCCCGTCGGCGTCGACGTAGTCGAGTCCAAACCCGTTGGGCAGGGCCGCATGTCCGGCCAGCATGGTCTCGGTGATCTCGACGGTGGCCTCGGCACTGCCGGCCGCGGTGCTGATGCGGGCGCGGCACCCGTCGACGAGTCCGAGCGCCTGGGCGTCCTCGACGCTCACGCGCAGCGCACCGTCCGCGTCGCGTTTGCGCCAGGAGGGGTCGCGGAAGATGTCGTTGGCGGTGTAGGCGCGACGCTCGCCCACCGACAGCACGATCGGGAAATCCGGCGTGGTCAGGCGCGGCGGGGCCGCGGTCAGCGCCCGCAAATCGTCGAGCATCGCGGGGATTTCCAGCGCGATCTTGTGGTCGGCGTGGCTGATCAAAGCGAAGTCGTCCTCGTAGTTGTGGACGGTGAACGTCACCCCGGACGGGGTGTCGAGGATTGCGTCGAACAGCGCGTTGCCGTCGGCGTGACCGGCGCGGCGCACCGCCTCGGGATAGGTCAGCGCGGCCTTCTGGGCGAGCCCCCACAGCGCGGCCGCGCCGCGCAGGCCGTCCGGCAGCGTGGGCCCGAGCGTCTCGTAGAGGACATAGGGAAGCAGCTTGGCGACGGTCGGGTTGGTCGCGGTGGCGGTCAGGAAGGCTTCGGTGTAGGCCGCTCGCCCGCGCCGGGCGGCTTCGGACAGTGGCCGCAGATCCTTGTCGTCGACCACGCCCAGGGCGCGCACCAGCCGAGCCCAGATCTCCGGCTCGGGCAGCGTCCCCGGCAGCGGTTCGAGTAACGGCCGGCGCAGCTGAAAAGCGTTGTGCGGGAACTCCAGATTGAAGAATGTGGCTTCCGGCTTCTCGAACTGGGACGCAGCGGGCAGCACGTAGTGCGCGAGCCGCGCGGTCTCGGTCATCGCGACGTCGATGACGACCATCAGTTCCAGCGCTTTGAAGGCCTCCCGGCAGGCGGCCGAGTTGGCCAGCGAATGCGCGGGATTGCTGCTCTCCACGATCATGGCCCGGAACCGGTCCGGGTGGTCGGTCAGGATCTCCTCGGGCACGACGTTGCTGGGCACCAATCCGGAGATGATGGGGGCGCCGGTCACCGGGGTGCGCCCGGAGAACTGGCCGAACAGCGGCCCGAAGGCCGAATGTAGATGCTGGCCACCCTTTTTCGCGAAGTTGCCGGTGAATATCCACAGCAGCTTGTTCAGGTACGAGCAGAGCGTGCTGTTGGGCGCCTGCTGCACGCCGAGATCCTCGAATACCGAGACGCTGTCCGCGGCGGCGATGCGCCGCGCCGCCGCGCGCAACAACTCCTCGTCCACCCCGCACCGTTGCGCGTAGTCGGCAACCGGCACCTCGCGCAGCTCGGCGCGGACGGCGTCGGCGCCGCGCACGTGTTCGGCCAGAAACGTTTCGTCACAGAGGTTTTCCTGGACCAGGACGGCCGCCAGCGCGGCCAGGCACCACGCGTCGGTGCCGGGTTGCACCCGTAGATGAAAGTCGGACATCTTGGCGGTGTCGGTGACGACCGGATCGATGACGATCATCGACCGGTCCGGGTCCTTGGCGATCTCGTTGAGCACCACCCGGGCGCGGGGAAAGCTCTGCGACATCCACGGGTTCTTCCCGACGAACACTGACACTTCGGCGTGCTCGAATTCGCCCCGCGTGTGACCGCCGTACAGCTGAGTGTCGATCCAGGCTTCACCGGTCTTCTCCTGCGCCAGGGCATTTGACCGGTATCGCGAGCCGAGGGCTTTGAGGAAGGCGCCGCTGTAGGCACCGCCCAGGTGATTGCCCTGCCCGCCACCGCCGTAGTAGAAGATCTTGTCTCCGCCGTAGGCGTCGCGGATGTGCTTGAACCCGTCGGCGATCTCGACAATCGCGGTGTCCCAGTCGATTTCCTCGAAAGTGCCGTCGGCGCGCCGGCGCAGCGGAGAGGTCAATCGGGCGCCGCTGTTTTGATAGTGGTCCAGCCGCAAGGCTTTGTTGCAGGTGTAACCCTGCGACGCCGGGTGGGCCTTGTCGCCCCGGATGCGGGCCAGCTTCCGATCTTCGACTTGGACGACGATGCCGCAGTTGCACTCGCAGAGGATGCACGCCGTGGGCTTCCATTCACCGGTCATCGCGGGAGGTCCTTTCCGTTCGCCTCGGCCGACAGCAGGTCACGTAGCTGGCGGTGCACGACGTCGAGGGGGCTCAGGTCGCGCCGCACCCGGGCCAGCACGATCGCGCCCTCCAGCGCGGTGGTGGCCAGCATCGCCAAGTCGCCGGCCCGTGCGCGCGGTATCCCGTCGGCGACGAAGCGCTGCGCGATCAGGTCGGTCCAGCGGTCGAACACCGACGCCGCCCGTTCGACGACGGGCGCCATGCGCTCTTCCTCGCCGGCCTCCACGGAAACCGCGACCACGGGGCAGCCCGCGCGGAAGTCGCTGTCGAGCAACTGGCGGCGATACTTGTCGATGAGGGTGTCCATCAGCTGGGGGCCGTTTTCGGCTTCGGCGATGATCGCGGCGACGTGCTCGCCGGCGTAATCCACCGCCTCGCAGAGCAGTTGGGTCCGGCCGCCCGGGAAGTAGTGATAGGCCGATCCGCGCGGTGCGCGGCTGTGCTCGAGGACGTCCGAGATCGCGGTGGCGTGGGCCCCTCGCTCCCTGATCAACAACGCGGCCGAGATCACCATCCGTTCGCGTGGACTGCGCATCGCCGCTCCTTCGGGCCGCTTGGTTATGTATGTTGCTATACATAATGCGCGGCGCGCAAGGGGTACCACGAGCAGACACAAGATCGCCCATTCCGAGCCGGAATGGGCGATCTTGTGTCTTGTCGGTTAAGCCGTCAGTTGATCCAGTCGGCGGAGCCGTCGTTCTTCTTGTAATTGCCGCCGCTGGAGTTCTTCACGACGATGGGATCACCCGGACCGAAGTTGTCGAAGAACCACTTGGCGTTGGTGGGGCTGATGTTGATGCAGCCGTGGCTGACGTCGCGCTTGCCCTGATCGTCGACCGACCACGGCGCGCTGTGCACATAGTCGCCGACGTTGTCGAAGCGGACCGCGTCCTCCACCGTCACCTTGTAGCCGTAGGTCGAGTTGACCGGGACCCCGTAGGTCGACGAATCCATCACCACCGACGCCTTCTTGTCCTGCACGTAGTAGGTGCCATTGGGCGTCTGGTGGTTGCCGGACGTCATGCCCATCGACATCGGGAAGGTCTTCTCCACGGTGCCGTTGCGGGTGATGGTCAGCTGATGGGTGGCGTCGTCAGCCGTGGCCACCAGCGTGTCGCCGGTCTGGAAGTTGGTGACGGTGCCCCCGGCGTCGACGGTCACCGCGGTGTGCGCGGGCCAGAAGCTCAGCGGACGCCAGCGCAGCTGGGTCGGGGTCATCCAGTAGAACTTGCCCGGCACCGGCGGCACGGACGAGACGTGGACCGCATCGATGGCCGCGCCGGCGTCGTCAACCGTTCCGGGGAAGTTGATGATGATCGGCTGGGCCACCCCGACCGTCGAGCCGGTTTTCGGGACGAACGTCGGCGGCCCGAACGGGGCCTTGCCGGTGAACGGGGTGGGGTTCTGCCCCGCGGCCGAGGCGGCCGCCGGCTGCGCCATCGGGGGCATCCAGGGCGGCGGTGCCGGGGCGTCGGGCGGAGGCGGCGGCGCGAACGGGTCGGGCGGCGGCGCGGGCGGCCCGGGTGGGCCCGCCACCACGCCCGGATCACCGGGGGCCGGGTCCGGGTCCGCAAGCGCCGGAGCGGCGCTCAGGACCAGTGCCAAACCCATGACAGAAGCCAATCCGGCTGCGTTCAGGGCGGCCCAAAGCCTCCCTCGCGTCCAGCCCGACATATGCATCCCTCCACGCTCGAGTACCTGACCCAGTGTGGCATAGGGCGCACTCCAGCTAACGCATTCCGGGTTGCCGGGTGCCGGGTTCCGGCCGCATTTGCGCCGTTGAGCTGGTCAGCTATGAATCGCGTGAGGTTGTCGGCGCAACGTCGAGCGCCTGGCGGTTGGCCGCCGCACCGACCAGCGCGGCAGCCATCAAACCGGCCGACGCGGCCAGCATCAGGACGACGCTGCGCTCGTACAGCAGGCCGCCGGCGAGCGCGCCCGCCATGATGCCCACCTGAAACGCCGTCACGTACAGCCCCGACGCCCCGTCGGGATCGTCGGCGCCACTGCGCATCGCGGCGGACTGCATCATCGGCGACACGGCGGTGGCCATCGCCCCCCAGAGCACGATCGCGGCCGTCCCGATCAAGGCCGCCGCCGCGGCGGGCTTGCCGCCCAGCGCCAGCGCGGTCAGCACGACGAGTGCGGCCGTCAGGCCGAACATGCAACCGATGATCGCCCCTTTGGGCCGGCGGTCGAGTGGCCGCGCCACCAGGCCGACGGCGAGCACCCCGGCGGCGCCGTAAGCGGCCAGCACCCACGCGAGGTTGGGCCCGCGCACGCCGACGACTTCGCGGATGATCTCGACGATGTAGGTGTACGAGACGAAATGACCGGTCACGCCGACCATGGTGATGATGCTGACGATGATCAGCCGGCGGTTGCGGTGGTGGCGGGCCCGGGGCCCCACGCACTCGAGCTGGTCCGCGGTCAGCACCATCTCCGGCAACATCACCCTGGCGGCCACCGTGACGATGGCGGCCGCCACGGTCACGCACACCACCGCCAGGCGCCAGCCCCACATCAGGCTCATCGCCGCGGTCAGCGGGCTTCCGACGACCAGCGCCAGGCTGGTCCCGATGTAGATCGACATCGTCGCGCGGCCGGCGTGGCTGGGCGGTACCAGCCGGGTCGCGATCGGCGCGATGACCGACCAGAGCAGGCCATGGGTGATCGCGCAGAGCACGCGACCGGCGGCCAGCACCGCGAAGGTGGGCGCCAGCGCGGAGATCACCTGGGAGACGGTCAGGCAGGTCAGGCTCAGGACCAGCACCCGGCGGCGCGGCAGGTGCGCGGTCCAGCGCACCAGCGGGATCGTGGTCAGGGCCGCCACCAGGGCGTACCACGACAACAGGGTGCCCACCAGCACCAGGCTGACGTGCAGGTTGCGGGCGATCGCCGGCAGCGCGCCGACGGGCAGGATCTCGGCGGTGACATAGATGAAGGCCGCCGCGGCCAGCACGACGAGCTGGGCGGCGATCCGTGGGGTCCACGTTCGCGCGGCAGCGGCAGCATTGGATTCGGCAGTCATGGCGTCGGTATCGGCCGGGCTACCCAGTTCCTGGGTTGTCGCGCCTAATGCGATCACACTGCCTTAGCGTACGGACCGCAACTACGGCTCCCCCCTTGTCAGGGCCGGAGCTCGGGTCTCAACTCGGTCACCAATCAGGAACGAACCAGGCGCGCGATGGCGGCGGAGGCTTCGGCGAGCTTGTGATCGGCGTCGTCGCCGCCCTCGGCCACGGCCCGGGTGACGCAGTGGTTGAGGTGCTCGTCAAGCAGGTTCAGCGCGACGGAACGCAGCGCGCTGTTCACCGCGCTGATCTGGGTGAGGACGTCGATGCAGTACTTGTCTTCCTCGATCATCCGGGCGATGCCCCGCACCTGACCCTCGATGCGCCGCAGCCGCTTGGCGTAATTGTCCTTCTGCTGCGAATATCCGTGCTCGTTCGTCATCGCCCTGCCTCACCCTCTGCCGCTACGCGCCCGCCGGCGCCACCAATCCACTTTATACCCCGCCCGGGTATGACCCGCGGATTTACCGTCCGTCCAGTTCACGCATACTTGCAGGATGGCCACCACACCCGATGCGACCGGAACCGCCGACATCAAACCGCGCAGTCGTGACGTAACCGACGGCCTGGAGAAGGCCGCCGCGCGCGGCATGTTGCGGGCGGTCGGCATGGGTGACGAGGACTTCGCCAAGCCGCAGATCGGGGTGGCGTCGTCATGGAACGAGATCACCCCGTGCAACCTCTCGCTGGACCGGCTCGCCAAGGCGGTCAAGGAAGGGGTGTTCGCGGCCGGCGGCTACCCGCTCGAGTTCGGGACGATCTCGGTTTCCGACGGCATCTCGATGGGCCACGAGGGGATGCACTTCTCGCTGGTGTCGCGCGAGGTGATCGCGGACAGCGTCGAGACCGTGATGCAGGCCGAGCGCCTCGACGGGTCGGTGCTGCTGGCCGGGTGCGACAAGTCGCTGCCCGGGATGCTGATGGCCGCCGCCCGGCTGGATCTGGCGGCGGTGTTCCTGTATGCGGGCTCGATCCTGCCCGGGCGAGCCAAGCTGTCCGACGGCACGGAACGCGAGGTCACCATCATCGACGCGTTCGAGGCCGTGGGCGCGTGCGCCCGCGGATTGATGTCCCGTGAGGACGTCGACGCCATCGAGCGCGCGATCTGTCCCAGCGAGGGTGCGTGCGGCGGCATGTACACCGCCAACACGATGGCCAGCGCCGCGGAGGCCCTCGGCATGTCGCTGCCCGGCAGCGCGGCCCCGCCGGCCACCGATTACCGCCGCGACGGGTTCGCCCGCCGCAGCGGCCAGGCCGTCGTGGAGTTGCTGCGCCGCGGCATCACCGCCCGCGACATCCTCACCAAGGAAGCGTTCGAGAACGCCATCGCGGTGGTGATGGCGTTCGGTGGGTCGACCAACGCCGTGCTGCACCTGCTGGCGATCGCACACGAGGCCGACGTCGAGTTGTCGCTCGACGACTTCAGCCGGATCGGTTCGAAGGTTCCGCACCTGGCCGACGTCAAACCGTTCGGCCGCCACGTCATGTCGCACGTCGACCAGATCGGCGGCGTTCCGGTGGCGATGAAGGCGCTGCTGGATGCGGGCCTGCTGCACGGCGATTGCCTGACCGTGACGGGCCGGACCGTTGCGGAGAACCTGGCCGCGATCGACCCGCCCGACCCGGACGGCAAGGTACTGCGGGCCCTGGACAATCCCATCCACCCGACCGGTGGCATCACGATCCTGCGTGGGTCGCTGGCGCCCGAGGGCGCGGTGGTCAAGTCCGCCGGCTTCGACTCCGACGTCTTCGAGGGCACGGCAAGGGTTTTCGACGGTGAGCGCGCCGCGCTGGACGCGCTGGAGGACGGCACGATCACCAAGGGCGATGCCGTGGTGATCCGCTACGAGGGCCCCAAGGGCGGACCCGGAATGCGGGAAATGCTCGCGATCACCGGCGCGATCAAGGGTGCCGGCCTGGGCAAGGACGTGCTGCTGCTGACCGACGGCCGCTTCTCCGGCGGGACGACCGGCCTGTGCGTCGGCCACATCGCACCCGAGGCGGTCGACGCCGGGCCGATCGCCTTCCTGCGCGACGGCGACCCCATCCGCCTGGACGTTGCGAACCGGGTCCTCGACGTCCTGGTCGATCCGGCCGAATTCGATTCCCGGCGAAAGGGTTTCGCTCCTCCCCCGCCGCGCTACCAGACCGGCGTACTGGCGAAGTATGTCAAGCTGGTGAGCTCGGCGGCGAACGGCGCGGTCTGCGGTTAGCTCCGATCGCCGCTTCGCTCAACGGGTTTGGAAACTATGCATGGGTGGCCGCCGCGCGTGTGCGCCTGCCGAAGTAGGTCGCGTTGAGACCCAACAGCGTCAACAACGCACCGGCGACGATGTTCGACCACATCATGCCCGCGGTCAGCGCCACACCCGGCAGAATCCACAGCGAGACGATGACCCACACACCGAGCACCGGCATCGTCCAGGTCATGCCGTGTGCGCGGTCGAGCGCCGTGGCGAACCCGTACGCCAAGAACGCCGCGGCGATTCCGGCAACCAGGTTGGACGTGGCGAGCGATCCCGTCGCGCTGAAACCCACCATCCACGGTGACGCGGCCACATACAGGCCGGTCAGCAACGCCAGCCCGAAGGTGACGTGCGCACTCATCGACTCGGCGACGCGGTCATAGCTCGCGCGCAGAGCCAACAAATCCGGGTGGTGATCGATTGATGAATGGACTGTACTCATTTTGTGACCTTTCTGTTATGCAGCAAGCCCGTTGTGTAGCAACCACTGTGGGCCGTCTGCACCCATCCATCTGCCGTCAAGATTACGCTCGATCGCGCCGCGCCAGCAACGAAATCGAGCCCGCCAGAGGACGGATTGGCCTGGCGCGTAGCGTCGTAAGACGTGGACATCGCGGACCGGCTGCGCCTGGATGTTCCGGTCGCGCAGGCGGGTATGGGCGGCGGCCTGGCGGGCGGGGCGCTGGCGGGTGCGGTCGCCCAGGCGGGTGGCCTCGGCACCCTGGGCCTGGCCACGCCGCGCCAACTGCGGGCGGCCATCGATCAGGTTCGGGAGCGGGCGCCGGGCCGGGCTATCGCAGTGAACCTGTTGATGCCGTTCGTGCACCGCTCGCACGTCGCGGTCTGTGTCGACGCCGGCGTCGACGTCGTCGTGCTGGCGTTCGGTGAGAAGCGGGGACTCGTCGCGCACCTTCGCGATGCCGGCATCTTCGTCTTCGTGATGGTCGGTACCGCGGCACAGGCCGGCGCCGCCATCGGTTGGGGCGCCGATGGTTTGATCGCGCAGGGCCGCGAGGCCGGTGGCCACCTCGTCGGCACCATGCCGGCACTGCGGTTCCTGCCGCAGGCGCTGGCGGCGGCCGGCGGTCGCCCGGTGTTTCTCGCCGGCGGTATCGCCACCGGCGCCGACACCCGGGCCGCCCTGGCGGCGGGCGCCAGCGGCGTCGTCGCCGGCACGCGATTCCTGATGACGCACGAAGCCAACGCCAACCGGGAGTATCAGCGCCGAGTAGCCCAGGCGGACAAGACGATCGAGACCAACCTCTTCGGACTGAGCTGGCCGCTGCGGCATCGCGTCGTGCCCAACGCCGCGACGCGGCGCTGGTGCCGCGACGACGGCTGGGCAAAGGCTTTGCCGGCGTCCGTCAACGCGGCCAGCCGCTCGATGGCCGCGCTGGGCTATTTCGACGCCGGCGCATTGATGCGCCTGCAGTCGGCGGGCCGCCCGCTGTTCACCCCGCTGGCACCGCTCGCCACGATGCCCGATGCGTCGGTGGACCGCGCGGCGCTGTACGCCGGTGAAACCGCGCTGCGCATCGGCGAACTCACCTCCGCCGCCCAGGCGGTCGCCGACCTCGGCCCCGCTGATCGGCGCTAGCGCACCAGCGCAAGCGCGAAGCCATCCCAGCGCTTGGCCCCCACCGTCTGGATCACCGCCGTGTCCAGTCGCGGGTGCTCACCCATCAGCTCCAGCGTCTCGCGCACCGCCCGCGCCTGGGCGTTGTCTTGCGGGTCCAAAACCTGCCCCTCTCGAATGACGTTGTCTGCCACGATGACTGCGCCGGGACGGGCCAGCCGGACCGCCCACTGCAGGTACGCGACATAGTTCTCCTTGTCGGCGTCGATGAACACCAGGTCGAACGGGCCGCCGTTCAACGTCGGCAGCGTGTCCAGTGCGGCGCCCACTAGCACCTCCACCCGGTCGGCGAGACCCGCCCGCTCCAAGTTGGCCCGCGCGACCTCGGCGTGCTTGGGTTCGTATTCGAGCGTCACCACCCGGCCCTGCGGGCCGGCACCGCGGGCCAGCCAGATCGTGCTGAAGCCGCCCAGCGTGCCGATCTCGAGGATGCGCCGCGCCTGGGTGGTCCCGGCCAACAGGCTCAGAAACTTGCCCTGCTGGGCCGACACGGCGATCTGCGGTAACCCCGCGGCGTCGCTGGCTTCCAGTGCCGCGCGCAGGGCCGGGTCGTCGCCAACCACGGTGTTGTCCAGAAAAGCGTCCACGTCTTGGGGGGTCGGTTTCTGCGTCATGTGGTCAACGCTAGCCGCGCGAGGCCGCCCCGGCAGTGACGGTCCGATCGGTATCGGACGGGTCACGACCATTTACCGGATACCCATGGGGGGTATATAGTGGCGTTGTGGTCGATCACAGCCGTAAGAGTCCACGACAAAGAAATGGGTGAGTGAAATGGCAAATTACGAAGCAGGCACCGAACTGACCTGCGGCCACGAGGGCTGCGGGTGTCGCGTTCGCATCGAGGTACCCTGCCACTGCTCCGGTTCGGGCGAGCCGTACCGCTGCACCTGCGGCGACGAGCTGACCCCCGTCAAGTAGCCCGCTGAGGCGCGCGTCGAGTGTGCGTCCACGGCGGCGACACGCCGGGGGGAGCAACCCTGAGCGCACGGTCAAAACCGTGAACGCACACTCGATGCGGCCAGCGGCCGCGGATCAGCGTCCGAACGTACGACCGGCGAGCTCTACCGTCGCCGCCAGCCGCGGCGCGACCGCCGACGCGCTGACCGCGACCAGATAACCGCCCGCCGTGATGCGCCAGCTTCCCGCGCTGCCTTCGTAGCGGGCGAGCAGGCGCGGATCCGCCTCGATGGTGACGCGGCGCGTGGCGCCCGGTTCCAGCTCGACTCGTTCGAATCCCAGCAACCGCAGGCATTTTCGGTCCGGAGCGGCGGTCAGGTACAGCTGCGGGACGTCGGCGCCGGCGTGGCTGCCGATGTTGACGACGCTGAAGCTGGCGGTCACCGTGTCCCCGCCGGTGACCGTCAGATCACGATACTCGAAGTCGGTGTAGGACAGGCCATGACCGAAGGCGAACATCGGGGTCTCGCCGGTGGTGGCGAACCAGCGGTAGCCGACATCGGATCCCTCGACGTAGTCGATCGTGCTCGGCACGCCCCACGGGGCGTCGCGTCCCGGCAGCTCCGGGCGCGGCGCCTGGCCCAGGTCAACCGGAAAGGTGATCGGCAGCCTTCCCGATGGATTGGCCTGGCCGGCAAGTACTTCCGCGATGGCCCTGCCGCCGGACTGCCCCGGATACCAGGCCTGCAGGATGGCCCGGACCGAATCCCGCCAGGGCATGCTCGCCGGGTTGCCGGTTTCGAGCACCACGACGGTGTTGGGGTTGGCGTCCGCCACGGCGGAGATCAGCGCGTCCTGTCCCCAGGGCAGCGACAGGTCGGCGGTGTCGAATCCCTCCCCTTCGGCGCGGATCGCGAACACGATGGCGATGTCGGCACGTCGCGCCGCGAACACGGCCTCGGCGGGACTCACGCCGGGATCGAATTCGATTTGGGCGCTGGGGAATTGCTTTCGCAGATCGTCCAGGGGGCTGGACGGCAGCAGGTGCAGCTTGCGTAGCCCGGCCTCCAGCCCCGAGCCGCCGATCGGGATGACGGCCGCGTAGCCGCCCGGCGGGACGACGGCGCTGGACCCGTAGCCGGCCGGCACCCCGATGTGCGCATATCCGCCGATGACGGCGATCCTCGCGGTCGACTCCGGCGCCAGGGGCAGCAGACCGCGGTTGGTCAACAGCACGATTCCCTGCCGGGCGATCCGCAACGCGATTTCGTTGTGCGCGGCCATGTCCGGCGCGGGCGCGGCTTCGGCCCGGTCGGCTCCGACCGCGAACATCGACCGCAGGATCCGCCGGACCATGTCCGAGAGGCGTTCGGGGGTCAGCCTGCCGTCCGCATGAGCGGCCCGCAGCGGCTCACCGAATGTCTCCGACTGCCACAGCAGCGCGTCGATTTGCGACCCACACTCCTGGTCCAGCCCCGCCAGCGCGCACTCCCACGACGGCGTGGCCCCCCAGTCGGACATGACCCAGCCCCGGTAAGCCCAGGCACCTTTGAGCACCGCGTTGATCAGGACGTCGTTAGCGGCGGCGTACGTTCCGTTGACCTTGTTGTAGGCGGTCATCACGGCACCCGGCTGGGCTCGCTCGATGGCGATCTCGAAGGCCAGCAGGTCGGATTCGCGATGCGCGTCGGGGTCGATGACCGCGTCCAAGAAGTGCCGATTGGTCTCGTTGCAGTTCAGCGAGAAGTGCTTGACCGTCGAGATCACACGTTGCCCCTGGATGCCGTTGATCGACTCCGCGGCGATAGTCGCGGTCAAAAGCGGGTCCTCGGAGAGGTATTCGAAGTTGCGCCCGTTGCGCGGGTCGCGCGCGAGGTTCATCGACCCCGCGAGCTGCACGTTGAACCCGCGACTGCGGGCCTCCCGGCCGATCACCTCACCCGCGGCGCGGGCCAGTGTCGGGTCGAAGCCGGCGGCCATCGCGAGCCCGGCGGGCAGCGCCGTGGCCGTGTCACCCGGGCGATAGCCCGGGTTGGTCACGCCCAGCCCGGCATCGCTCATCAGCAACGCCGGCACGCCCAGCCGCGGAACGCCCGGGACGTAGGCGGCGCTCATCGGAACCTCCGGTGGGATGCGCTCATCGCGCACCGGCCACATTTCACCGGCATCCATCACGCCGACCAGCAGCGCGAATCGCTCGTCGTCGGTCATCCGGGCTTCGACCGCATGCGCCCGGGCGTCGGCGTCACCGCCGAACGAGCTCACCGCACACCCTCTTTCGCGTACACGACCCGAAGCACGTGCCCGAGTTCGGGCCCCATCACCAGCTCCGCCAGCTCACCGAACGTCGCGACGAACTCCGGGCCGTGTGGCGGCTCGGCCTGGCACAGGTGGTGCGCGACTTCGTGGAGCACCACCAGCTCGCGCAGCGCCCAGTCGGCGGTGTCGCGGTCGGGGACGGCGATAATGCCTGCGCCATCACGAAATTCGTAGTGGGCGGCGGTCGCGGCCCGGCGCGGGCGCACCCGCAATGGCGGGACGGCGGGCCACCGCCGGCACACCGCCGGCAAGGAAAGCACCTGGTCAACATAGCGCTGGACGGCGGAGACCGAGCCGAATCGCCCCTCCGGCGGCAGCGTGAGCTGCGCGCCGAAAAAGTCCACGGCGCGCGACCCGTGTTCGGCGGCGCGGTCGAACAGCGTCCGGACGAACTCCTCGGCGGCGTACACCCTGGCTCGCTGTGAGTCCCGCCTGGCGGATGGCTCCGGGCTCACCGGCCCAGCGGGGCGCGCGCTCCGGGCAGTTCGGGGCTGTTGCCCAGCCGCGCCCGCCGACCGGCGCGGTCGCCGGCGCGCCGCGCCGCCGACGAATAGCCGGCCGTCGCCCGGCTCACCTGATAGGTACCGCGTGCCTTCGACGCGCTCCGATAATAGTCGTGTAGCTCGACGTCCTTGTCCCGCAACGCAATAGCGGTGCCCGGCGGACGCCGACGGTCCTTGGTGGCCTCGCGCCGGGCCTCGTCGCGCGCCTCCGCCAGGCGCTGGCCCACCCGCGCGCCGAAGGCCAGCTGGAAGTTGAGCCGCGCGGTGATGGTCGGGGTGGGCCGGTGCGCGCCCGACGCGAGGTAGGCATCCGACGCCCGCACCATCTGGACGACCAGGCTGGCGTACAACGCGTGCGTAGCGTCGATGTCCTCGGCGAACCCGTAGGCGTAAACGAATGTCGAATTCGACGCCACATCACAGCGCACGTCATTGGCCAAGGCGATCAACACGAACAGCTGCACATACGTCCGCAGCCCCTTGGTGCCCGCGTTGCCGATGGTGATCGTGCGCTGGGTCGGTGCCTGCGCCGGTGAGCGGTTGGCGGCGTGCGACCGCGCCACCGCCAGGTCGATCGAGGCCGCCGTCGCCAACCGCTGCGCGGCGCTCATGAAGGCGTCCGCCTCGTGCGGATTGTCGGTGCCTTCGGCCTGACGCAATAGCGCGGCGATGCGGGCCAGCATTTTGTCGTCAGTCATACGCGCCAAACTACGTGAGCGATCCGACACCCTCGGCTCAGAGCCGGGCGGTGATCCACGAGATCACGTCGCCAAGCACCTGATCGCACTCCGGCTCGTTGAAGACCTCGTGGTAGAGCCCCGGGTAGACCTTCAATTGGACGTCGGTGGAACCCACGCACTCGACCAGCCGCCGGCTGCCGGCGACGGGGATCAGACGGTCGTCGGAGCCGTGCACCACCAGCAGCGGCGCCGTCAGCGCAGGCGCGCGCTCCGGCATCGTCTCGCCGACCTGTAGCAGGGCCCGACCGATGCCGGCCGGGACCTTGCCGTGGTACACCAGCGGATCGTTCTTGTAGGCCTCCACGACCGCGGGGTCCCGGGAGATGGCGTCGACGTCGAGCTCCTGTACCGGCAGGCCGGGCACCAGGGCGCCGAGCACGCGGGCGGCCAGCACCATCAGCGGCGACACCTGATCCTGCGCCGCCACGGCCGGCCCCGACAGCACCATCAGGTCGTAGTTGTCGGGCCGTTCCACGCCGTAGGCGAAGACGATGGCGCCGCCCATGCTGTGCCCGAGCACGATGCACTTGAGACCGGGATGCTCGCGGCTGGCGATCCGGACCAGGCTGTCGAAGTCCGCGGTGTACTCGGAGATGTCGCGCACCAGCACGCGCTTGCCGCCCGAGCGGCCGTGCCCGCGGTGGTCGAGCGCGTACGTGACCAGGCCCGCCTCGCCGAAACGCCGCGCGACGTGGTCGTACCGGCGGGCGTATTCACCGAGACCGTGCGACAGGACGACCACCGCGCGTGCCGGGGTGTCGGGTGTCCAGACGTCGTAAACGATGCGCACGCCACCGGATCCGTCGAAGTTCCGTTCGGCTCGGTTCACTGCACGGTCCTGGTCATTACGGGCAGCGTAATGGCTCCCGGTGCAGATCGCCCTGCCAGACACTGTCGTAGGCTCTCCCATTGTGGGGCTGCTTGCGCAAAACACCGCGAACTCCGACCTCGGCGCGGAAGTCGGCGGGGATTTCTCGGCGCATGCCGAGCCGTACCGCCGTGAGCTGCTCGCCCACTGCTACCGGATGACCGGGTCGCTGCACGACGCAGAGGATTTGGTTCAGGAAACACTGCTGCGGGCGTGGAAAGCTTACGACCGCTTCGAGGGCAAGTCCTCGATGCGGACGTGGCTGCATCGCATCGCGACCAACACCTGCCTGAGCGCGCTGGAAGGGCGGCAACGACGGCCGCTTCCGACCGGCCTGGGCGCACCCAGCGCCGACCCGACCGCCGAGCTGCAGGAGCGCCGCGAGGTGCCCTGGCTGGAGCCACTCCCGGACCTGACGAACGACCCGGCCGACCCGTCGGTCATCGTGTCCTCACGCGAGTCGGTCCGGCTGGCGTTTGTCGCGGCGCTGCAACATCTTTCGCCACGGCAGCGGGCGGTGCTGCTGCTGCGCGACGTGCTGCAGTGGAAGTCCGCCGAGGTCGCCGCGGCGATCGGCACGACCACGACCGCCGTCAACAGCCTGCTGCAGCGCGCCCGGTCCCAGCTGGACGCCGTCGGGCCCAGCGCCGGCGACCGGTTGGCGGCACCGGACGCGGCCGAGACGCAGGACCTGCTCGACCGCTACATCGCCGCCTTCGAGACCTACGACATCGACCGCCTGGTGGAGCTGTTCACCGCCGAGGCGATCTGGGAGATGCCGCCCTACACCGGTTGGTACCAGGGTGCGCGGGACATCGTCACCCTCATTCACCAGCAATGCCCCGCCGAGTCACCCGGCGACATGCGCCTCCTGCCGCTGGTCGCCAACGGCCAGCCCGGCGCCGCGATGTACATGCGCGCCGGGGACCGGCACGTCCCCTTCCAGTTGCACGTGCTGGACGTGCGCGGCGACCGGGTGTCACACGTGGTTGCCTTCCTCGACGACAAGTTGTTCGCGAAGTTCGGCCTGCCCGATTCGCTATGACCGACCCGCTCGACGTCACACCCGCACCCGGGCGGCCCCTGCTGCTGCTGGGCGCTTTCGACCTCGCCGACGTGGGCTACCGCGCGACGGAGTTCTTCGTCGCCGGGACCGCTACGTCCTACGCCCCCGTCTCGGCGCTGGAGTCCGACGGGCGGTGGAGCGTAACGACCTCCGCGACAGCGGATTACACCACCCGCGTGGTGGTGCTGACACCCGCGGATCCGGCGCGGTTCAACGGGACGGTGCTGGTCGAATGGCTCAACGTGAGCGGCGGTCTCGACGCTCCCGCGGTGTGGATGATGGCGCACCGGGAGATCATTCGCGCGGGTTACGCGTACATCGCCGTCTCGGCCCAGCGCGTCGGGATCGATGGTGGCGCGAGTCTGCTCGGGGTCGACATGTCGCTGAAGAGCCAGGACCCGACGCGCTACGCGCCCCTGCACCATCCGGGTGACGCCTTCTCCTACGACATCTTTTCTCAAATCGGCAGCCTCATCAAAAGCCTCCGCGGCGCAACGCTTTTGGGTGACCTGCGGGCCCGGCACGTCATGGCGCTGGGCGAGTCGCAATCGGCGATGTTCCTCACCACCTACGTCAACGCGGTCGACCCGCTGGCCGCGGTGTACGACGGCTTCTTCGTCCATTCCAGGTTCGGCCCCGCCGCGCCGCTCGACGGAAGCTCCATCTTCGATGGAACCGGCACACCCCTGGCCGTCGCGTTCCGCCCGGACCTGCGGGTGCCGTTGCTGACGATCATCACCGAGACCGATCTCTTCGGGGGCGCACGGGAGGGCTATTACTTCGCCAGGCAACCGGACAACCAATGGCTGCGCGTCTGGGAGATTCCCGGCGCCGCGCACGCCGACAACTACACCATCCAGGTGGCGCCGATCGACAGCGGCTCGGCACCGCTCACGCACCTCGTCGCGGCCTATGCGCCAACCAACGTGCTTTTGGGCCAACGCTTTTCACATAACATCAACTTCGCCCCGCAGCACCACTACGTCGTGCAGGCGGCGCTCGCCGCGCTGAACACCTGGGTGGACACCGGTGCTCCAGCGCCCAGCGCGGCGCCCATGCAGGTGCGCGATGCCTATGGGCCGCTACCCGTTCCGGATGCCAACGGCCTGGCGCTGGGCGGCGTCCGAACACCCTGGGTGGACGTGCCGGTCGCACGAACTTCCGGGCTCGGCGGCGACGGGGGCGTCATGGCCGGGCTCTTCGGGTCCGGCGAACTCTTCGACGCCGACACGCTGCGCCGGCTCTACCCGGGGGGAATGGCGCAGTACCTGGAACGCTTCACCGCCGCCCTCGATGCGTCGATCAGCAGCGGGTTCATCCTCGCGGCGGACCGAGCCGAGATCCTCGAGCTGGCGGCCGCCACCTATCCCGGCGACCGCCCCTAGAACAGGCGGCTGTCCGGCGGCGGTCCCGCCACCGGGCGGACCAGCCCGGCCCCGGTGGTCAGCGGCAGATCCAGCGCCGAAAGCAGCCCGGGTGGGGCCGCGCAGACGGCGGGGATGGCGTTGACCATCCGCGAGGCGCCGGCGATGCGCGCACCCAGGTCGTGGTCGTGGTCCTCGGCCATCTCGAATTCACACCGCATGCTTGGTGATCCCTCGATCTCCACCCGATACAGGCCGCGTCCGGACGCGGCCCCGTAGCCGAGGTCCTTCGGCGGGATCGTGATGTTCGGTTGCGGCCAGTCCGGCGCGACGTCGTCGCGCATCCGGGTCACGTGGTCGAGGATGAAAGTTGGCTTGCCCCCGACGTATCCGGTCAACGTCGAGCGCATGGCCGCGATGGTCCCGGCGGCGACGTGGCCGGTGGGCGTGTCGAAGGCCTCGGCGGCGGGAATGCGTTCGTTGCTTTCCTCGATGTTGTCGATCTTGACCCCCAGGCCGGCGGCGAGCTGGTGCAGAACGGGGCCCCAGCCGAAGGTGAACATCCCGGGCTGGGCCGCAAACGCCTGGTACTCCGGCGGCTTGCCGAAGCCGAGAATCTCGTACACCGCCGCCTGGTCGGGATAGGTGGCGTAGTTGAACATCTCCGTCACCCGAACCGAGTCGATCGACCGGGAAACCCCGGTAAGCACCAGCGGCAGAACGTCATTGGCGAACCCGGAGTCGATCCCGGTGGTAAAGAACGACGCACCGCCGTCGCGTGCCGCCTGGCGCAGCGGGTCGGTGAAAGCGGCGTCGACACCGTCGGGATAGACCAGCGGCACCACCGAACACGACACCACGTTCTTACCGGCCCGCAGGATCGAGACCATGTCCCCGACGGCCTCCAGCGGTCGCAGGTTGGCGCCGGCGGCGTAGACCACCGCGTCGGCCTCGCCGGCGAGCAGCGCCGCCGGGTCCTGGGTGGCGACCACCCCGACCGGCCCGGTCCCGCACAGCTCCCCCGCGTCGCGGCCCGCCTTGGCGTCGCTGTGCACGACGAGATCGACGAGCTGCAACTCCGGGTGGTCGATCACGCCGCGTAGCGCGATCACCCCCATGGAGCCCGGCCCCCACACTCCCACCTTGATCATGACGGACTTTCTCCTAATATTAGGACAGTTGTCCTTGTATTTTGGACGGATCGTAGGGAGGTGCGCATCGGTACGTCAACCGCCAAATCACCGCCCACCGCCCGTGTGATGGATGTGCTTGCCGCGCTTGCGGATTCCCCACACGCGCTGGCGTCGGCTGAGCTGGCGAAGCGCTGCGCGATCAGCACCTCCACCTGCGCCCTGGTCCTGGCCGAGCTGGAGGGGCGGGCCTGGGTGGCACGCCGCGAAGATCGCCGGTACGTGCTGGGCAGCGGCCTGTTCGGGCTGGTGCACGGTCTGCGCGAGCAGTTCCCGTTGCTGGACCGGGGCCGCGAGGCGCTGCGGTTCCTGCACGAGACGCTGGGCGCCGGCTGCTCGATGTCGAGAATCGGCGGCCGCCACCTGACCACCGTCGACGCGGTCGGCCATGGCACCGACGGCGGGCAGGCCGTCGGCCAGCGCTTCCCCATCGACCCGCCGTTCGGCCTCGTGGCGATGGCCTGGCGCGAGGAGGACTTCGTCCACGCCTGGCTGCAACGAGTGATGCCGCGACTGACCCGGGCGGAAATCGCGCAACATCAGCGGGTGCTCGCCGATATCCGCGCCCGTGGGTACGGGGCCTGGCGCTTCGACGACACCCACCAGTCGCTGCACAACCGGCTGGTGGACGTGCTCGCTTCCCTGGAGCCGACGGCCCGGGTCACCCGCCAGCTCACCACCCTGATGACGATGGTGACGCTGCAATCCGTGACCGATACGCTCGAAAGTGATTTGGCCGCAGCTGAATTCGTTGTCCTGCCGATCTTCGGGCCGGACGGCCAGCCGGAGTACCAGATCGAGATCCACCTCGGCCGGCCCGCCGCGCTGACCCTGCCCGAGCTCGACGCCGCCCTCCGGCATGCCCAGGGGCTACTCACCGCGACGGTGGCCTGACCGCGCCGCCGATTAGGCTGACGGCATGGCGGCCCACGCGGAGGTTCGTCGCGCCGACGCGCGGGCGGTCACCACCACGCCCTGGCTGACCTCCCGGCACTCGTTCTCGTTCGGCGACCACTACGACCCGGACAACACCCACCACGGACTACTCCTGGTGAACAATGACGACATCGTCGCGCCCGGAACCGGATTCGACACGCATCCGCACCGGGACATCGAGATCGTGACCTGGGTCTTGCGGGGTCAACTGGCACATCAGGACTCGATCGGCAATAGCGGCGTCATCTACCCGGGCCTCGCCCAGCGCATGTCGGCGGGCAGCGGGATCCTGCATTCGGAGAAGAACGACTCCTCCACGCAGCCAGTGCATTTCGTGCAGATGTGGGTGGTCCCCGACGAGGCCGGCATCGCCCCGGGCTATCAACAGCGCGAGATCGACGCGAACGTTCTGGAGGGCACACTCGTGACGGTCGCCTCGGGCATGCGCGGGCAAGACGGGGCGATCACCCTGCACAACCGCAATGCCGCGCTGCACGCTGCGCGGTTGCGGACCGGTGACGCGGTGAGCCTCCCCCAAGCGCCCTATTTGCACCTATACCTGGCCCGGGGCGCGGCCACCTGCGAAGGTGTGGGCGACCTGCGGGAGGGTGACGCCGTTCGGTTCACCGACGGTGCCGGCCGGCGGGTGACGGCGAAGGAGCCGTCGGAACTACTGGTCTGGGAGATGCACGCGAAGCTCGGCGACTGAGCCCATAGAGTGGGCGTGACAGACAGGAGCCGGCATGTCTCAATCGCGACCGCAGCACGCGGCGCCGAATCCCAACCGGAACATCAAAGCGGTGCGGACCGTGCGGTTCTGGGCAGCGCCGCTCGTCATCACGCTGGCGCTGATGGCGGCGTTGTGCGCGCTGTACCTGGGCGGCATCTTGAACCCGATGACCAACCTGCGGCACTTCCCCGTCGCGGTGGTGAACGAGGATGCCGGGCCGGGGGGCGCGGAGTTGACCAGCCGCTTGGTGAACGGTCTGGACAAGAACAAGTTTGACGTCCGCGTGCTCACCCGTGACGCGGCCAGGCATCAGCTGGACACCGGCCAGGTGTACGGTTCGGTGCTGATACCTCCGAGCTTCTCGTCGAAGCTGCGCGACCTGGGGACGAGTGCGTTACTGCCCGGGCCTGCGGAACGGCCCGTGATCACGATTTCGACCAACCCGCGGGCCGGAACGATGGGTTCCAGCATCGCCGGCCAGACCCTGAACATGGCGATGGGCCAGGCCAATGGCGAGGTGGGCGAACGGCTGATCGCGCAAGTCAAGGCGCAGACGGGCGGCGCTCCGCTCGCCGGTGCCGCGGAGGAGGGCCTGTCCTCCCCGATCGAAATCGAGTCGACCGCGTACAACCCGCTGCCCAACGGCACCGGCAACGGGCTGTCGGCCTTCTACTACGCGCTCTTGCTCCTGCTTGCGGGGTTCACCGGCAGCATCGTGGTCAGCACGCTGGTGGACGCGTTGCTCGGTTACGTGCCCGCCGAATTCGGCCCCGTGTATCGCTTCGCCGAGCAGGTCAGGATCTCGCGCTTCCAGACGCTGCTGCTCAAGTGGGCGATCATGGTGTTGCTGGGGCTGCTCACCTCGGCCGTCTACCTGGCCATCGCCCACGGGCTCGGCATGCCCATCGATCTTGGCTGGCAACTGTGGGCGTTCGGGGTGTTTGCGATCGCCGCGGTGGGCATCACCTCCAGCTCGCTGCTCTCGGTGCTGGGCACGGGCGGCCTGTTGGTCAGCATGCTGATCTTCGTGATCCTCGGGTTGCCGTCAGCCGGGGCCACCGTACCGCTGGAGGCGACGCCGCCCTTCTTCCGCTGGCTGGCCGAATTCGAGCCCATGCACCAGGTTTTCCTGGGCGCCCGGTCGCTGCTGTACTTCAAGGCGCGCGCGGACACCGGAATATCGCAGGCGCTGATCATGACGTCGATCGGTCTCGTGATCGGCCTGCTGCTGGGCGGCATCGTCACGCACCTCTACGACCGCAAGGGATTCCACCGGATTCAGGGGGCGGTCGAGATGGCGATCGCCATGGAACACCAAGCGCAACACCAGGCCGGCCAAAGCGGCAAGCACGAGCGGGCGGTCGCCCCCGAGCCCGAAAGCTCAAGCGAGCAAACGTAATTCGAACGCCGCCAGAGCGTCATCCGCCCGTTATTTAGATTGACAGTGTGACGGATGTGACTAATGATGTTGATGTTGCATCCACACCAGGGCGGAAAGGGCGATCGTGCTGACCCGACGCGCCAGCTTGCGCCGGATGGTGTCCGGCTGCACCGCCGTAGTCGCGTGCGTCGCCCTGGCGTGCACCACTGGACAGCCGGCCGCGCACGCCGCCGACGGCCGCGATCTGCTCGCCAACGCCATCAACACCACCAAGGGTTCCTACCTGGTCTACAACTTCGGCCCGGGTCACCCCGCGCCGATGCTCAACGCCGGCGGTAGCTGGTATGAGATGAGCAATGGCGGCCACCTGATGATCATCAAGAATGCGGCGGGACGGCTTTCGCCCCACCTGCTCGTGGACACCCATCAGGGCGATCAGGCCCGCTGTGAGCACAATCCCGGGGCCCGCACAGCTGAGGGGCTCTGGCAGGCATCGGAACTCTATGCGCCACTGCAAGCGTGGCAGCGGATGGGCCAACCGACGATCGCGATCAACGCGAACTTCTTCGACGTGCGCGGGCAGAAGGCCGGGTCTTGGCGCCAGACCGGCTGCAGCTCACCGCTGGGCGCCTTCGTGGACAACACCCACGGCCAGGGCCGAGCCAACCAGGCCGTCACCGGCACCGTCGCCTACCCCGGCAAGCAGGGGCTCTCCGGAGGCGGGGAAAGCTGGAGCGCCCTGACGACCATGATCCTGCCGTCCGGCGGCGCGCCGTACGTGGTGTGGCCCAAGACCAAGAGCGACTACGACTCCGCGACTCCCGTGGTCGAGGATCTGCTGAACAAGAACGAGCGGTTCGTGGCGGTATCCGGCATCGGGCTGTTAGCGCCCGGGCAGACCGGACAGCTTCACGACGGCGGACCCAGCGCCGCGCGAACGGCTTTGGCGTACTCGCGGCAAAAGGACGAGATGTACGTCTTCGAGGGCGGCAGCTACACACCGGACAACATGCAGGACCTGTTCCGCGGCCTGGGCAGCGACAACGCCATCCTGCTCGACGGGGGCGGGTCGTCGGCCATCGTGTTGCGCCGCGACACCGGCGGCATGTGGGCCGGCGCGGGTTCGCCGCGGGGCTCGTGCGACACCCGGCAGGTGCTCTGCGATTCGCACGAGCGTGCGCTGCCCAGCTGGCTGGCCTTCAACTAGCCCGGCCGAAGCGGAAGATCAGCAGGCTGGCGGCCACCACCGCGGCCGTGACGGCGAACACCGGCGCGACGACGAATCGTGACATGGTCGCACCCAGGAATGCGCCGGCACACATCGTCAACACGACGCCGAGACGCAACGTTTGCCGGTCGCCCGTGCCGCCGGCCAGGCGGCTGTCCAGACCGAGGCTGACGATCGTCGACGTCAGCACCGTGGTGGACAGCTCCTGGATGCCGAACTGGCGGGCGCTGGAATGCTGCAGACCGAACGTGACCGCGAGGACGCCGATCATGATCAGCTTGGTGTTGTCGTGATACCGCAGGATCCCGGTGCCGGCCAGCGTCGCCAACGCCACCAAAAGGATGATCTCCGTTGCCAATACGGTGGTGATCCACCGCAACGTCCGGTCGGCGAAGTGTCGGGATATCCCGCCGCTGACGATCGTGGTGCACACGAAGGTGGGCAACGCCACCACGACCGCCGTCAGATCGATGGACGTCCTGGGCGCCAGCCAAAACCCCAGGAAGATAACGTTTCCCGTCATGTTGGCGACGAACACGTGGCCGAGCACCAGGATGCTGATCGAGTCAGCCAGGCCGGTGGCGAAGGTCAACAGCAGCAACGCCGCGACGGTCGACCGCTCCGACACCGGCGAGGAAACAGCCATGGGTCGTAGCAGACCTCGCTAGAGGTGCGGCGTCAAATCCAGCGACGTGATCGTCGTCATCCTGGTCACCAGCCAGCGGCTCTTCGCGCGCTTGAGGAACAGCCGGTAGGACAGGTACTTCAGTGACGGCACGTTCTTGGTGAGCGGGCTGGTGGACGTGGTGTTGGTGTACACGATGACAACGGCATTGGCGTCATCGATGGTCTCGACCGCCGCGCCGGTGACGTCGGTGTGGTTGGTGATCTTGGCCTGTTTGTTGGGAGCCACGATGGCGTCGACGAACTTACGGTACTGAGCCTCGAAATCCCCACTGAGGTAGCGGGACGCGCGGTCGGCGAGGGTGTCCATGTTCTCGGGCGTGTACGTCCACAGGGTGGTGATCGCGTCTGCCGCGGTCCGCGCCACTTTGAGTTTCGTCGCCGCGGCGGCACGGTCGGTCAGATACGGCTGCACCGCCGCGCCGGCGAACGCCGCCGAGCCGACGAACAGCAAAGCGGCCACGATGACGGTGATGGCCATCCGCTTGCCGGCCAGCCATTTGCGTCGTTTGCGCCCGGCGGGTTGCGACTCGGCCGGCTTGGCGTCACCATCATCGGTCGTGGATTCCGCTGCGGCAGAGGCGTCTTCGTCGGCATCCGCTGACCCGGCGCGCTCCTCGGCCGAAGCTTCCTCGGTCGCCGCCTCCTCGGCGGCGGCTAGATCACCTGCTGCAGGTTGCTGATCTTCCACTGCTTTCCTTCCTGCGTAGCGGTCGCCGTCCACCGGTTGGCGTTCTCCCAGACTTGTTTACCGTCCGGCGACTTCGAGCTGACCGAGGTGGCCACGATGACGGTGACGCTGCCGTCGTCGTTCCATCGCTCCACCCCCGCGTCCAGGACGGTGCCGGTGGCCGGTTCGGCCCGCGCCACCTGCAGCAAGATCTCATTCGCCTTGTCGCGGTACTCCTTGGCGAAGTCACCGGTCGCCTGGGCGAGTACCCGCGTCACATAGTCGTTGGCATGGAATGGATCGATGGAGGTGAATTGCGTCATGAAGCCGGTCACGTAGCTGAGCACTTCGCGATTCTTCGACGCGGCGCGCTCGCGGCTTTCATGGTTGATGAGCATCAGGGTGCACACCGTGATCGCGGCCGTCATGACGAGCGCGGCCAGGGCGGTGGCCAACGGCAGGCCCCACGGCCGCCCCGGCGGCAGCGGGCGCGCGACCAGCAGCGGCTCCTCGCCCGGCTGAAACTTGCGGCGGGGACTCATTTTCCGCCCCCTGGCGGTTTGGGCTTGGTCAGCACCGTGAGGTCGTCGACGAGCCAACGGCCGCCGCCGTCTTTGACGAAAGTCACCCGAACGGTGGCGGAGATGTAGCGTTCATCGGGCGCCGCGCCGCGCCGGCCCTGCATGAACATCAGCATCGTCGCCCGATCGGGCGACGCCGACTGGATCGCGTGGTCGGTCACCCAGTATTCGTTGATGACCGGGTTGCCCTTTTGCACCATGTCCTGCTGGTCCGCCAGCTGCTTCCGATATTTGTCGGTGGCCAACGACAGGGCGCGATTGAAATCGTCGTGCAACGATTTCGGGTCGTAGGTCAGCATCTGCGCGACGATCTTCGGGCCCTGCGTGTCGAGCTGTGCACGCGTCTGGTCGGTGGCCCGATCCCGCGAGAACACCGCCGCATAGCTCAACACCGCGCCGGCGAGGCACAGTCCCGCCGCGCCCAGCACCACCACCGCCGTCCACCGCCGCACGTCGAACGCCGGCTCGGCCGATTCCCGGCGCCGCGCTTCGGTGCGCAGCAGCATGTCGGCGAAGGTGCGGCGCCGCGAATCCCATAGCGGCCAAAGCCATCCCACCACCGATACGGTGTCGAGCAGGTGCGCCATGTCCCGCAGCAGCAGCCCCCACGGTCCGATGGGTTCGCCATCGCGCCGCGCCACCGCGATGCCGAACAGCGCCCGTCCCACGCTCCAGCCGGTGACCGTCGGCAGCAGCAGCCGGTTGACCAACATCAGCAGGACGACGACCCCGATCACCGCGATGCACAGCCACCACCACACGCCGCCGGCCGGAACGGTGAAACCGGCCAGCGCCATCGTCGCCACCACCGCCGCGCCGGGCAGGACGTCGACGGCGAGTGCGCCGGCGCGAATGTGCCAGGGCGCCAACACCTTCCGCGGGGACTCCTGGACGGCCGTGGCCGGTGGCTTGTCGACCACCACCGTCACTTCGTCACCTGGTCGAGCTTGGCTATCTTGTATTGCCCTTCGGCCTGGGCCATTTTCACCCGCAGGCGGTACCCGGTTTCGTTCTGCGTCTGATCATTGGCGACCTTGACGCGGACCGCGACGAGCACCTCGACCGAACCATCGGGGTTGTTGCGTTCGACCGCCGCCCGCATGTCCGACACCTGGACGTGAACGTTGGCGGCCTGGTACGCCTGAACGAGCATGCTGGTGTAGAGCAGGGCTTGCGAGCGGAAGGCGTCGGTGCCGCAGTCGATGATCTTCTGCTCACTCGCCGCCATCGCGTTGGTGTCGGGCGCCTGGGTCGCCGAAACGCAGTCGACGGCGGCCTTGAGCGCCGCGGCGTCGTTGCGGGCTATCACCTGGCTGTCGTGGTGATAACGCAATGCGAAGTATCCGCCGGCGCCCACGCCGGCGGCGCAGAGCACGAGCACAGCGGCGATGCCGGCCAACCAGCCGCGGCCCAACCGCGACGGGCGCCGTCCGGCGAGCACGCCGGGTTCGGCCTCGGATTCCGGCGGCTCGTCGGCGGCGGTTTCGGCGGCGGTTTCGGCAGGGGTCTCCTGGGTCGCGGCCTCGGGTTCCGCCGGTTCGGCTGCGGTTGCCTCGCCGACCGACGGCTCCCCGGCCGTCGCCGCTTCATCGATCGAGCCCGTCCCGTCGGCGCGGGTCGCCTCGGTGGCGTCCTCGGGCTCGGCCGAACCCTCGGCCGTCACGTCGGGATTGGTCGGGTCGGCGGCGACCGCCGGATCCTGGTTCTTCGGACGCCGTCTGCGCAGACGACGAAGCTTCGGCATCGGTGGGGGGTTCAGCCGGCTGGCGCCAGCATCTCCTTCCATCCGTCGTCTCCTGTTCTGGCTGAGTTTTCGACGGAGTATTTAACCCCGTCTGGCCCTACCAGTTGACCGCTTTGGGGACTATAGACCGCCACGGGAGGTCCACCGGGGGTGTAGACACACGGGTTGGGCTGCTGGCCGTTGCACTGCACGGTACCCGACCCCGGCCGCGACAAGGGATCGCTGGTCGGCGGGGGCGTACCCGACACCCGGTCCGAGGGCGCCGGGTTCAGGCCGTTGTCGATTGACGGTGCCGGGATCACCTGACCCGGTTTCACCGGCTGGTCACACCGCGCCGCGGGGGCCGGGCAGGTCAGGATCTGGTTGGGGTCGCCATACCAGGGGTTGGTCCCGGCCGGGACGTACGGGTGGGGGTCGCGGCATTCCCGGGGGGTGGCCGCCCGCTTGCCCTCGATGTCCGTACAGGGGATGTTGCGCGATCCGCGCACGCTGTTGGCCGGGGTGTCCATCGGAATCTTGCAGTACGTGCCCGACGGCAACGGCTGCAGGCTGGTGTCCGCCGGGGACCGCCACTCCGATGCCGGAATGAAGCCGGTCAGACACGGCGGCGGCTGGTTGATCGACAGCGCCAGGTCCAGTGCCGCCATGTTGGGGAACGGCGCGGCCACCGTCTGGGCGATCGACGCGCCCTGCGGCAGGAACACCAGGACCTGTTCCACGCCGGTGTGGTAGCGCTTGAGCAGGTCGAACACCACCTCGAGATTCGCCAGCGTCTGCGGCAGCGAATCCCGCACGTCGTTGAACACCTCGTTGACCTGGTCGGCCGTCGGCGCCGCCTGGCGCAGCACGCTTTTCACGTGCTGGTCTTCCTGCGCCGACTGCGCGCCCAGCCTGTTCAGGTTGCGCGCCCAGCGTTCGATGGCATCGCCCGACTTGACCTGGCTGTCCAGCACCGGGCCCGAGTTTTGGATGATGTCGTTGACGTCGGTGATGTTGGTTTTGAAATCGCCGACGATCGCCTGCGTGGAGTCCACCAGCCGCTGCAGGGCCGGACCCAGCCCACCCACGGATTGCGCTGTCTCGTCGAGCAATTGGGCGATCTTGTCCTTGGGCAGCACGGCGAGCCCGCGGTTGGCCGTGTCCAACGCCGGCCCGATCTCGGCGGGCACCGTGCCCTTCGTGATCGTCTGACCGTTCGACAAGAACTTGCCCGGGTTCCCGGTCGACTCCAGGTCCAGGTACTGCTCACCGACGGCCGACACCGAGTGCACGTTGGCCGTCGCGTCGGTCGGGATCTTGTAGCGGCTGTCGATGCTCATCGTCGCTTCGGCGCCCCGCTCGGTCGGCTCCACATCGGTGACCTTGCCGATGGTGATGCCGCGATACGTGACGTTCGCCGTCGGGTACAGGCCGCCCGACGCGGGCAACTCGGCCTTCAGCGTGTATCGGCCGATCCCCACCAGGCTCGGGATCTGCAGGTAGTACACCCCGAGCACGAGCAGCGAGATGACCGTCAGGATTCCGAACGCGATCAACTGGCGTCTGATGAAAGGAGTCAGCAATTCCTGTCCCCCCTTTCCACCAGTGGCCCACCGGGCGCGTCGTTCGGGTTCGGCGTGTAGCGGACGTCGGGGATCATCGTCTCGGGATCGCGCCCGAACGACTGCTCGAGCGCCCGCAGCGCCCCCGACAATCCGGTGCCGGTGAGGAACGCGTTGTCGACGGAGCTGTAGGTCACGTCGAGCGTCAGCGAGATGTTGATGTAGTCGCCGCGGAAGATCTTCGGCACGGTGTCGATGTCGAACGGCTGGGTCAGGATCAGCTTCAGCGCGCCGATCAGGTACGGCGAGCCCTTGCCCAGCTCCTTGAGCGGACACTGCAGCGCCTGCAGGTCGGTGTGCAGCGGCCCGCGGGCTTCCGACAGGTACTGGTCGGCGGCCTGGCTGAGCCGTCCCACCGCGTCGACGGCGTTGATCAGCAGGTTCTTGGTGTCGGCGAAATGCTTGAT
>NZ_LZKF01000129.1:0-544 GCF_001672665.1 Mycobacterium sp. E2238
ACCACCAGGATCGCGATGTCGGTGGCCTTCGCGCCGCGGGCACGCATGGCGGTGAACGCCTCGTGACCCGGGGTGTCGATGAAGGTGATCGGGCGCTCGGTGCCGTCGAGGTCGACGGACACCTGGTACGCGCCGATGTGCTGGGTGATGCCCCCGGCCTCAGCCTCGCGCACGCTGGCGTTCCGGATGGTGTCCAGCAGCCGGGTTTTACCGTGGTCGACGTGACCCATCACGGTCACCACCGGCGGCCGGGTCTGCAGGTCTTCCTCGGTGCCCTCGTCCTCGCCATAGGTCAGGTCGAAGGACTCCAGCAGCTCGCGGTCCTCGTCCTCGGGGCTGACCACCTGGACGACGTAGTTCATCTCGCTGCCCAGCAGCTCGAGCGTCTCGTCGCCGACGGACTGGGTGGCGGTCACCATCTCGCCCAGGTTGAACAGCGCCTGCACCAGCGAGGCCGGGTTGGCGTTGATCTTGTCGGCGAAGTCGGACAGCGATGCGCCCCGGGCCAGCCGGATGGTCTCGCCGTTGCCGTGCGGCAACCGCA
>NZ_LZKF01000130.1:0-3557 GCF_001672665.1 Mycobacterium sp. E2238
CCCTCGGTAGCGTGGGCACATGGCCAGGACGCGCGACACCGACGCTTGCCCGGGTGCGCTCCAGGTGCACCGGGCGGCCGACGGCGCCCTGGCGCGGATCCGGCTGCCGGGCGGCATGCTGACGGCCGCTCAGCTGGCGGCGCTGGCACACGTGGCGAGCGCGTATGGCTCATCGACGCTGGAGCTCACCGCGCGCGGCAATGTGCAGTTGCGCGGCATCACCGACGTGGCGGCGGCCGCCGAGGCGATCGCCCACGCCGGGCTGTTGCCCTCGGAGACCCACGAGCGCGTCCGCAATATCGTCGCGTCGCCGCTGTCCGGGCGCGCCGGCGGGAATCGCGACGTGCGGCCGTGGGTGGCCGAGCTGGACGCCGCCATCTGCGCCGAGCCGAGGCTCGCCGATTTGGGCGGCCGATTCTGGTTCAGCTTCGATGACGGGCGCGCCGACGTATCGGGCCTGTGCGCCGACGTCGGCGTGCACGCGCTCCCCGACGGCTGCGAGCTGCTGCTTGCCGGGCGCGACACCGGTATCCGGCTGGCGGCCGACGAGGTGGTCGAGACGCTGGTCGTCATCGCGACCCGGTTTGCGACCACGCGTGGAACCGCTTGGCGCATCAAGGAATTGGACGACGTCGAAAGCCTGCTGCCAGGCGCGGAACTGGGCGCCGTCCGCTTTCCCGCCGTCACCAAGCCACCGGTGGGCTGGATCAACCAGGATGATGGCCGGGTGGCGCTGGGCGCCGCGGTGCCGCTGGGGGTGCTGTCCGCGCGCGTCGCGGAATACCTGGCGGCGATCGAGGCGCCGCTGGTGATCACACCCTGGCGATCGGTGTTGGTGTGCGATCTCGACGAGGCCGTCGCCGACGTCGCGCTCCGGGTGCTGGCGCCATTGGGCCTGATCTTCGACGAAAACTCCCCCTGGCTGAACGTCAGCGCCTGCACCGGCAGCCCCGGGTGCGCGCACTCGGTCGCCGACGTGCGGGCCGACGCCGCGCAGGCGCTGGGCGCGGACTCGGCGGTGCATCGCCACTTCGTCGGCTGCGACCGCGCCTGCGGTAGCCCGTTGGCGGGTGAGGTGCTGCTCGCGACTGGCGACGGATACCGCCAGCTACGGTAATCGGGTGCTCGACTACATCCGCGACGCAGCTGAGATCTATCGCCAGTCGTTCGCGGCCATTCGCGCGGAAGCCGACCTGAACCGGTTCCCCGATGACATCGCCCGGGTGGTGGTCCGGTTGATCCACACTTGCGGGCAGGTCGACGTCGCCGAGCATGTCGCCTATACGGACGACGTCGCCGCGCGCGTCGGTGCCGCCCTGCGCGGCGGTGCCCCGGTGCTGTGCGATTCGTCGATGGTGGCGGCCGGGATCACCGCTACGCGGCTGCCGGCCGGCAACGACGTGGTGTCGCTGGTGGCCGATCCGCGCGCCGCCGAGCTGGCCGCGCGGCGGCGCACCACTCGATCGGCGGCCGGGGTGGAGCTGTGGGCCGACCGGCTCCCCGGCGCCGTACTGGCGATCGGCAACGCGCCGACCGCGTTGTTCCGGCTGCTCGAGCTGATCGACGAAGGGGTCGCCCCGCCGGCCGGCGTGCTGGGTGGCCCGGTCGGATTCGTCGGATCCGCCCAGTCCAAGCAAGAGCTCATCGACCGTCCGCGCGGGATGTCGTATCTGGTGGTACGGGGCCGCCGCGGCGGCAGCGCCATGGCCGCCGCCGCCGTCAACGCGATCGCGAGCGACCGCGAATGACGCCCCGCGGCACCCTATGGGGAGTCGGGCTGGGTCCCGGTGACCCGGAACTGGTGACCGTCAAGGCGGCCCGGGTGATCGGCGAGGCCGATGTGGTGGCCTACCACAGCGCCCGGCATGGCCGCAGCATCGCGCGCGGCATCGCCGAACCATACTTGCGGCCCGGTCAGATCGAGGAGCATCTGGTCTACCCGGTGACCACCGAGGCGACCGACCACCCCGGCGGCTACGCCGGCGCACTGGAGGACTTCTACGCCGAAGCCACCACGCGTATCGCCGCCCACCTCGACGCGGGCCGCAATGTGGCGCTACTCGCCGAGGGCGACCCACTCTTTTACAGCTCGTACATGCACTTGCACACCCGGCTGACGCAGCGGTTCGACGCCGTCATCGTGCCGGGGGTGACCTCGGTGAGCGCCGCTTCGGCGGCCATCGCGACGCCGTTGGTGGCCGGTGACGAGGTGCTCTCCGTGTTGCCGGGCACCCTGCCGGTCGCCGAGCTGACCCGCCGCCTGGCCGACGCCGACGCCGCCGTGGTGCTGAAGCTTGGTCGCTCGTATCAGGCTGTGCGGGAAGCGCTTTCGGCGTCCGGACAGCTTGACGACGCCTATTACGTCGAGCGCGCCAGCACCGGCGGGCAGCGCATCATGCCCGCCGCCGAGGTCGACGAGGCGGGCGTGCCGTATTTCTCGCTGGCCATGTTGCCGGGCGGCCGCCGCGGACGGCGGTCACCCCATGCCGGCACCGTCGCGGTCGTGGGCCTGGGGCCCGGCGACACCGATTGGATGACGCCGCAGAGTCGGCGCGAGTTGGCCGGCGCCACTGACTTGATCGGCTACGGCGGCTACCTGGACCGCGTCCCGGTGCGCGACGGCCAGCGGCGGCACCCGAGCGACAACACCGACGAACCGGCGCGCGCCCGGCTGGCCTGCACGTTGGCCGAGCAGGGGCGGTCCGTGGCGGTGGTGTCGTCCGGCGACCCCGGAGTCTTCGCCATGGCCACTGCCGTGCTGGAAGAGGCCAAAGAGTGGCCGGGGGTGCGGGTTCGAGTCATTCCGGCGATGACGGCCGCCCAGGCCGTCGCCAGCCGCGTCGGCGCCCCGCTAGGCCACGACTACGCGGTGATCTCGCTGTCTGACCGGCTCAAGCCGTGGGAAATCATCTCGCAGCGGCTGGCCGCCGCGGCCGCCGCCGATCTGGTGCTGGCCATCTACAACCCGGCGTCCAAGACGCGAACCTGGCAGGTCGGCGCGATGCGCGACCTGCTGCTGGAACATCGCGAGCCCGGGACGCCGGTGGTGATCGGCCGCAACGTTTCTGGGCCCGACGAGGACGTTCGCGTGGTGCGGCTGGCCGATCTGGACCCCGGCGAGGTGGACATGCGCTGCCTGCTGATCGTCGGCTCCTCGCAAACCCAGTGGCACGCAAGCGATTCCGGCGACCGCGTGTTCACGCCAAGGCGCTACCCGGTCGGTTAATCGTCGTTGCCCCAACTGCTGGGCATCATCGGTACCGTGGGGCCGTCGCGCAACCCGTCTCGGGTCAGCGTGGCCAACCCGGCGGGCTGGGCGATACCGGATTTCGGTGCGGCCCCGGCGAATCCGAGCCATCCCGCGCCCTGACCCGAGTCGCGCACGGTGTCCGCACCTCCCTCGTCCACACCCGAGTCCCCGTCGAGGTCCATGAATTCGTAGCGGTACGCGCGGTCCGTGGCCGTCCCGGCGCGACGCCGACGGGCTCGCGCCTTTTTCTTCGCCGCTGCCGCCGCCGCGACCGCGGCCGGCGCGTCGACCTCGTCGGGCGCCGGTT
>NZ_LZKF01000131.1:0-21481 GCF_001672665.1 Mycobacterium sp. E2238
GCGACCAGGTCCACCAGGTCGACGGCAGGCACGCCCAGGATCGCGCACGTGAGGCCGTCGTCGAGGCTGGCGATCAGCGACGAGATCAGACCGCCGAGCGAGATGCCGTTCACCCCGATCGCGGCGTCGGGCTGTTGCGCGCGGATCCAGGCGATGAGGCGCCGGATGTCCCAGACCGCCTGGGCGGCGCCGTGGACGTCGTCGAGCACGTCCTCACTGGGGAACTTTCGGCCGCTTGCCCGGGGGCCGTGCATGGGGAGCACCGGTAGCACGATGTTGAGGTCGAGATCGCGGTACAGGTGCCAGGCATGAAACAGCATGGGGTCGAGCGCGGCCCGTCCCATCTCGGCGCCGTGGATACAGATCAGCCAGGGCCGCGGCCGGCGGTGCCGGAACATCAGTGCGTATTCGCGGTGGTTGCGTGGGTAGCTGAGCCACCGTTCCCGGCCGGGTTCGCCGTCATGGGGCTCGTAGTCGCTGTCGAAGGACAGCCGCTCGTAGTTGCGTCCCATGCTGCTGACGCGTTTGACCGTCACGTCGGTGGGCGGAGGGGGCGCGGCGAAGAACCCCTCGGGATTTTCAAGCCAGCCCTTGTCTTTGTAGAACTCTTGTGCCGCAACGACTTCTGTGTCGATTCGTTCCAGCGTTTCAGCGTCGGGGGCTCGGCGCAGCAGGCTGAAGCCGCTCAGCAGGATTTCGTCGCGGAATGCCTGCGCCGCGAGCGCGATGGTGGGCCGGGCCACCGGTAGCTCGTCGGACTGACGATCCAGGTAGGTGCCCCAGGAGCGGGCGTAGAAGCCGCCGGTCCGGGTGAATGGCCCGAGTAATTGCGTGATCGGGTTGGCGGGTCCGCGGGCGCTGTCTGGCATCTAGCCTCGCTTCGCTCCGGGGCTGAAGGTGACCGGCAGCCTGCCCAGGCCGGTCATGCTCGGGTTGCCGAGGTATTGGTGGACGTTTTCGACGTCCACTTGGTAGTCGGGGATGCGGTCGAGGACGGCCCTGACCATGGTTTCGGACATGAGGCGCGCGAGGTGGGAGCCGATGCAGCGGTGCGGCCCGAGGCCGAAGGCGACGTGGCGGTTGGGCGCGCGGTCCAGGATGATCTCGTCGGGATTTGGGAATTCCTTCTCGTCGTGGTTGGCGGAGAGCCAGCTGATGACGACTTTGTCGTTCTTTCTCAGGCGCTGGCTGTTGAGCTCGACGTCGTGAGTGACTGTGCGGCTGAGGGTTTGGTTGACCGAGAAGTAGCGCAGGAATTCGTCGGTGGCGGTGCGGTAGAGCTCGGGGTGGTCGATGAGTTGTTGCCTGAGGGTTGGGTGGGTGCCCAGGTATTGGAGCGTCAGCGCGGTTTGGGAGGTGGTGGTGTCGACGCCGCCGCCGATGAGGTTCCACAGGATATTGAGCAGCTGGTCGTCGGTGAGGCGCCGGCCGTCGAACTCGAACTGGATGAGGAAGCTGGTCAGGTCGTCTTCGGGTTTGGCTCGCCTGCTGGCTGCGTACTCGAGGACTTCTTCCATCATTTTTGGGACTTTGCCGATGGCTTCGAGGTACTCCGGGCTGTCCTGCGGGACGGCCATGACGGAGTGGAAGAGGTTGGCGTAGAGGTGCCAGTTGTCGTGGGGCAGGCCCATCAGCTTCATGGTGAGGATGGCCGGGACCGGGCTGGCGTAGTCGAGGACGAGGTCCATCTGTCCGTCTTCGATTTTTTGGTCGAGGAACTCATGGGCTTTCTGCTCCATGAAGGGCTTTAGCTTCTGGACGGCGCCGGGGGAGAGGAACGGGGCCAGCGCGTGCCGTAGGGCGAGGTGGTAGGGGCCGTCGACTTCGCCGATGCCCAGGGCCGGTTGGCCTTCGGGGCGCGGCACGCCCATCTCGCCTTGGTAGTCGACGCCGTCTTCGGCGTTCGGCTCGTACTTGTGGGCGAAGGTGTCGCCGTCTCTCGCCGTTCGGCTGACGGCGTCGTAGCTGCTGAGGTACCAGAAGCCGCCGTAGTTCTCGTTCCAGGCGACGGGGCACTTGCTTCTCAGGTCTTTATTGATGGCCAGTTCGTTGAGGTTGAACGCGTCGGAGTGATGATCGAAGTCGACGAAGGCGTCATCGGCTACGTCGGGACGGGTTGTCATCTTCGAGGGCCTCCACCGCGACCGAGGTGCTTTTTACACTATCTTTGCATTATTACGCGCCTGGTTCCGCCGAGAAAGGCCACGATGGGTAGTCACCGGACGACCTTCAACCACGTCGGGTTGTGCGTCTCCGACCGCGAGCGGTCGCGGCGGTTCTACGAGAACGTGCTCGGCTTTCAGTTCTGGTGGGAACTCGATCCGCCCGACGGCCCGACGTCCAAGCTGGTGCAGCTTCCCGAGCCCCTCGGGGTTCATGCGACCTACTTGGTGCGCGACGGATTTGTGCTCGAACTCATGGACTACTCGAAGCGTCAGGTTCACGCCGGGTCCGAGCGGGTCATGGATCAGATTGGGCTGACACACATCTCGTTCTCGGTGTCCGATCTTGCCGGCGCGTTGGAGAAGGTTGCGGAGTTTGGGGGAGCGGTGGTCGAGGGGACCGCGACCGAGGCGATGGCGATGATCCGGGATCCGGATGGGCAGTTGCTGGAGTTGCTTGCGGACGGGTGGTTGGCGGCGTTGCCCCCGCGGCCTTAAATGGGTTTCGTTCAAGGCTGCCCGGTTAAGGTCCCATAATCCGCTGGCCGCGGGTTCGAGCCCCACCGCATTTCTCCTGGTTGAAGCCCTTTTTCGTCGCTAGTCTGGTCCGATCGGGCCTCTCGACGCGGCGTCGTCGCGCCGCGCGGCGGAATACCGGCGGCGAGGTCGGTGCCGCTAGCTAACAGGCCACTCCTGCGCCGGCAGTAACACCGCTCGAGCTCGATGCTCTGTGCTGCCGCGCGGTAGCGCTGGCGGCGCGATGCCGTCCATGACTTCAGGGAGCCTGATGCCAGCCGGTCGGCGTGGCTTTGCATGAGCTGTCAGCGGCCGCTGAGACTATGGGTGGGTGGAGGACAAGCGCTACCAGGTATTCCTTAGCTCGACGTATTCCGACCTGACGGAGGAACGGGCCGCAGTCATTCAAGCGATCCTGGATTTTGGGCATCTACCGGCAGGCATGGAAATGTTCCCCGCTGCCGACGACGACCAGTTGACGCTGATCAAGCAGGTGATCGACCAAAGCGATTACTACATCGTCGTGGTCGCTGGTCGGTACGGGAGCGTTAGCGCCGAGGGAATCAGTTACACGGAGCACGAGTATGACTACGCCGTCGCGAAAGGCATACCAATCCTTGGCTTCGTGCACGGTGATCCCGACAAGATCGAGCAAGGCAAGACGGACCAAAAGGATGACGCACGGGAGAAACTTGCAGAGTTTCGCGCCAAGGTCGAGCAGCGGATGGTCAAACACTTCACCAATGCTGCAGAACTTCGCGGGCACGTCATGTCGAGCCTGGCCCGCGCTTTCAGGACAAATCCGAGAATCGGATGGGTGCGTGCTGATCTGGCGATGACTGTTGATACTCAGCGCGAAATCATTGATCTTCGTGAGCAATTGGCGAAGGCGAACGCGGATCGTGAGAGCGCGCAGAAGGCATTGATTGAAGACACATCGGACCTCGCACAAGGTGATGACCTCGTTGCGATTCCTATAAAGATCACCGGCAGGACTGTTGAGAAGAATCAGTGGAAACACTGGTACCTCGATACTCACGCGGTTACGACGTGGGACGACCTATTCGGCGATATCGGACCGATCATGATTGACGAGGCCACGGAAGTGGATGTCCGCGACCGAGTTGTGCAGCACGCCTTCAGCCAGGTGGACGAGGAGGACAGGGAAAAGACGAAGGACTGGCGGGATCGCGACGCGACGATTTACGACGACGATTGGGGCATGATCGTCGTCCAGTTCCGCGCACTTGGGTTAATCGACAAGGGACAGAAAAAGCGATCGACAACGAACACCACTAAGTACCTTGCCCTCACGGAGAAGGGTGACAGGCACCTTGTCTTTCTTCGTGCCGTCAAGCATGGGGACAACGACGATGATGAGATTGTCGAAGTCGGACAGTGACGACACAACTGGCCCAGATGGGCCCACCCCGTAGGCACAACCCGACAACATGATCGGCAACGAGAGCATCGTATTCGTGCTTGCTACCCGACCCGCTCGCCGGGATAGCCGCGCGGGTGGGTCGCCTCTTTTTCGGCGGGCCTGTCTTGCCTGCACGCCAAGGTCCGGGCCCCGGTACGTGTCGCCGAGGTCTGCACCGTTGTGCCAATGGCGACGGGTTAGGTCGGGCGAGTCTCCTAGTCGATGGACTCGCCTGCCATGGGAAAACCCACGTGCTCCAAGAACTGAGTGACGGTAGCAGTGAACTCGCCTTCGAGGACGTTCGTGCGGATCGCCTTCGCAAGTACATCCCTGAGTGGGTCGTCTGCGGCTTTCCATTTGTCGTAGAGGTCCTCTATTGACATTAGCCGACTTAGCCGGGAATAAGCCAGATCAATTCGGTTGAGCTGCAGAAGCGTTCTGGTTATCTCGCCGCGGGTGGAGTTAGACTTCACCGTTACAATGCCGCCAAAAAAATCGAGGTGCTCGGTAGCCTCATCTTCGTAGGGATCGAGAACCGGCTCCGACTGATCGTAATAGTCACCCTTTTTCTTATTACACGGCTCGCAAGCCCACGTGAGATTCGTCCAAACATGGGATAAGCCAGGAAAGTGCGACTTCGGTTTTATATGTTCAACGTGCGGGTATGACACATCGCCAACGAACCCTTCGCAGTACGCGCACTTTCTGAGAGTCTCTGCGCTCAGTGCTCCGCGGATATCGCCGTGCCGCCAATGTTCATGCCGGGGACCCAACGTGCCTGCACGGTGCGCCTCCTCATACTCCTTGTTCCATTGCGCGCCGTTGGTCACCAACACTTCGGGCTCGGTCCCTTTAGTCAACCGACGCATTGCCACCGCTTGATTCGTCGGCGGCCCGGAGGATTGCCTCCGGGAACTCCGTCATGAGGCCATTTCGCCGAAGTTCATTCCGCATGGCGCTAATACTGGTTTCGTCGAGCGGCTGTTGCGCAAACCGCTGCACGATTTCGTCAAATTTACTCTCTGCCCATCCGGGGAGTGTGCTTGGTACCCCAAGTACCTTGCGAAGGGTTTCATCCGCACTCGCAGCTTTATTAGCGTAATCAAGCTCGCGCGATGAAACGCGATGATTCGAGTTAAATTCGAGCGCGTATACCGCGGAGTGGGGCGAAGATGTGACGACGAAAGGGCTATGAGTGGCGACGATAAATTGCACGCCAGGAAACGCACGCAGCAAGCTAGGCATGATTTCCCTTTGGAGGCTGGGATGGAGATGGTTTTCGGGCTCGTCGATCAAAACCGTGAATCTCGTTTTTGTTCGCGATCGCAAAAAAATCTGCCATGCCATCTCTAAGATCGCGGATATGCCGCCTGATGCTTCATCTACAATGAAATCGCCTGTTTTCGTCTCAATAATTAGGTCGGGCATTCGGATTCGAATACTGATGAAACCAATCGGTTCAGGCATGACTTCACGGAGGACTTCTAAAAATCCCCGCCAAATTTCTGCTGCCAACGGATTGAACTCAACATGTTCGTTTCCGGAATTCCCGAAGATTGCTGCGGCAATGAGAGCCTGTTTGAAAGCGTACTGTGGGGGGCGATGGCTAGTCGAGTTCTGCCACCTTACGCGCAGTTCATTATCAAACTGCGTGAATAATGTATCCGCATCTGCAAAAATAGTCGGAATCTCTGCTATAGCAACATAATTCCCTGAAACCAATCGATGTGAAGGTAGGAAAGCGCCTTCTACGTGTTGTTGAGTAGGAAGGTCCAGACTATATTCCGCGCGATTCTCCGACGTATCGTTGACCGGAACGCGAATCGGCGTGGATGTATTTGTGCCGTAAGTTAGGGCGCCAATGTCCACTAATTGTCCTTCGGCATACTGCTGATTGCGAAGTCGCCTGAGGATTCGCCAACGTCGTTTGCTCGACCGCTCCGTCGGCTCGGGAGAATAGCCACGAGCATAATTAAAGTGACGAGCAAGTATGCCAAGCAGGGTCGATTTGCCGCTTGCGTTGGCACCCGTGAGAACTGTAAAGCGAGGATGAAAATTGATGCGGACTGATTCGAATTGGCGCCAATTGTCGAGTGTGAGGGTCGCAAAGCCTGGAGGCGGAGCCTGGGGAGCATCCGTCGTTTCTACGGTCACGTCCAAACAGCCTAATGGCAAGTACCGGCCGGCGTGGCGGTCTCACGCCGCCAGTGACCGCCAACGTTCGCCCGCCGATAGCTAAACCTCGAGCAAACTCGTTGCGGCGCGAACGCGGCTTCCGGGGGCGATTCTAGGGCGAATCTAGCCCGAACCGGAGCCGTACCGGAAACACTCAAAAGCGTCGCAGTGTAGGCGATATGTCCGAATCCGCCAACCGTTTCGCCTAGTCGCGAGCGCGGCGGAAAGGGACTCATAATCCGCTCGTCGCGGGCTCGGGGCCCTCGCCTTACCGGGAAACGCCTCTGAAAGGCTATGTACGGCGGTCAGGCATGCTGCCTAGGGCCGTTCGTGTACGCGAGCAGGCGAGCGTAGTGCTGGCTAGCTAACTTGCGCGGTACGGCTTAAAACGTGCCGAGCGCGAGGTCGCGAGGGAGACTAACGAAGCCGCGGCGAATCCCGCCTGACCAAACCCAATACCCCGCCCGTCAGCCCTGCACCTTCAGGTGGGCCTTCTGGTGGACGTGTGTGATGATTGAAACGCCTGGTCATTGCCGGCAATGTTGCCGGAGTGCCCGCCCCGGACGTCGCCACCCGCATCCGCGAACTTGCCCGTCGCTTGGAGTCCGTCGCCGACGGCCTCGGCACGCAGACATCGCGGTCGGACTTGGACAGTGTGATCGCCGACCTTCGGATACTCGTCATTCGTGAATTCGGCCGTAAGCCTCGCGCAGCCCGCGGACAGGGCGCCCGTCAGGCGATACTCGCGCACCTAAAAAGCAATGTCGGTGAATGGTTGGACGGCGAGGAGCTGGCCGCCGTGAGCGGTATTGGGGAGTGGGCGCGACGCGTTCGTGAGCTTCGCGTCCAGGAGGGCTATGACATTGCCGAGCGCGACGAGCGCTATCTGCTGAGCGACGTGCAGCCTGACGAAGCGGCGGCCGCGCGCTGGAAGAAAATGAATGCGATACGTCGGACCAGCGGCGGCGCTCCAGGCCGGATCAAAGCGTTCCTGCGGGCCTACGTCGGCGAGGTCGTCACTCGCGATGACATCGACTACGTCGCAAAGATTAAGGAGGGCGTCAGGCGCGCTCGCGAATTGCGCGACGAGATGGGATGGCCCCTTGAGTCTCACATCGAGGACCCACTACTAAAGCCAGGGGAGTACCGCCTGGTGTCCGTCGACGAGGTGGATCTAATGGACCCCCGCCAACGTCTCTACCCCGAGAACCTGCGGGCACGCGTATTCGAGCGCGAAAACTTCACCTGCCAACGTTGTGGCCAGAATCGCGCCAGGGCTGACGCGGCAGGCGACAGACGGTTTTACCTAGAGGTCCACCACCGCAATGCGGTGGCCGAGCAGCTCGATGCTTTACCAGTAGAGCAGCTGAACGACGAGAGCAATCTCGTTACGTATTGCCACAGGTGCCACCTAAGGGAAACCACTGAATTTCAAGCGAGGCGGCGCGACGAGCGTCGGAGACGCTGACTTCGTTCGCGTCTAGTGCGAGCTCACTATAGAGGCGTTCTTGATCTGCTTAGCGACCGCAGACGCCACAAGGAACGGCGATGCCGATCTGCTTCGCAATTTCGATCTTCGACCCGCACCACACGAATGTGTCAGGGAAGTCCTGCAGCAGCGACGCCTGGAATGCGTGATGCACTCAACCTACCCGTTTGCGTAGGTTCTTGACGTCCCACTGTGGGCAAAGACACGGCCCTTCTCGGGCTTGAAGAGTTATTTGCGGATCGTGAGCGATGACGCACCCCAACGCATCCGGCCCATGGCGTTAGTTGTGCCGTTGGGTTTGTTTCGCCAGCAGTCCGGCATTAGTTTGCCGGGCAGTGTCGAATGAAAAGTCATCGTCAACTGGCACGGATCGATTGTGCCAGGCACGCCGATCACGTGAAGCTCCCCTGGCTTGGCCCGCCCCGATGAGGCTTCTGCCTCAGAGGTATTTGTTGAGGTGGGTTGCGATGGCGCGAGCGAGCCCGACCGGGACCGCGTTTCCGATCTGTTTGGCAATGCCGATCTTCGTACCGCACCATAGGAATTTTTCGGGAAAGTCCTGCAGCAACGCTGCCTCATAGTGCGTGATGGGTCGGTTCACCCGGTGTCGACCCTCTTCGTCCCATTGTGGATGGAGGTATGCGCCCTTCTCGGGCTTGAAGAACTCTGTCCGGATGGTGTGGGATGGCATATCCCAGCGCATTCGGCCCATCACATCCGTTGTGCCTGTGGGCTTTTCGCGCCAACAACGGGGAAGCAGGTGGTCTGGTACGTCGAATCGTCCGCCCCCCTGAGGAACATGATCGTATCGCTGGCGGGACAAAGGGGTCGGCGTCCGACCGAGGTGAATTTCGATGCCTTTGAATGTGCCGGGGACATGCTCTCCAAAGAACTCAACCATCGAATCGGGGAGATGCTTTGAAGTCGGCTCCTCGGGCACCCCGCTAATACGGTGCCTCGTCGTTACCCAGCGCTTGATCGAGCGGGATTGCGGCTCCCGGGCGTGCGTCCGGTCTGGCAACTCGATCGGGCCGATCCGGGAGCCGATGACTATAGTGCGGATCCGACGTTGGCCGACTCCGAAGTCAGCGGCATTGAGCTGTCCGTAATTCAATTTGTATCGCGACAGGCTCCCATGGTCGGCTTCCTCAAGAAGCAGGCCAAACTCGGGTGAACGCATGAAGCGGTCCACGTTCTCGATCACGAAGACTTTGGGGTCGGCCGCCTTCACAACCTTTAAATACTCGCGCCAAAGCTTGTTGCGCGGATCGTTCACGTCTTTTGTCCCTAGATTCGAGAATCCCTGGCAAGGTGGGCCGCCGATCACGACGTCAGCTTTCGGGATCTCGGACTTCTTCACAGTGGCTATATCACGCCAGAGCGTGTGATCCTCGCCGAAGTTCGCTGCGTAGGTCGCTGCTGCGAACAGATCCCACTCGACCGCCAGGACTGGCGAGAATCCCTTGGCTGTAAAACCGCTGGTCATGCCGCCGCATCCAGCAAACAGATCGATCATCGTGGGCACGAACGCATAGTACGACGGCGGGGCGACAACAACCGGCATCGGCGCGCGCCGCTGCCTATGTCGTCTTCGCGGGCGGCCGTGAAGGAAGCGCAGCCTCTACTTGTGCCACCGCCGATTCCAGCGGTTCGTGCTCCCAAATCCTGACGACTGTCCAGCCAGCGTCGGTAAGCAGCCGGGTTTGCTCTCTGTCCCGTGATGCGTTGCCCTCAAGCTTGTGCCTCCAGAACCCGACGTTCGTGGCGGGGATCTCGCCATGGGTTGGACACATATGCCAGAAGCAGCCATCAATAAACACCGCTACGCGGACTTTGGTGAACGCCACATCGGGCCTGACCAGACGCCGGTTGACTCGGATAGGGAAGTCCTTGCGGAAGCGGTAGCCGATCAAGTGTAGAGCTGATCTGAGTTGAACCTCGGGCTTCGTGTTGGCGCGCTTGACGGCCGCCATGTTGCGGGAGCGCACCGCAGACGGGCTGGTCCAGCTCTCGGTCGCTTTCGAAGGCTTCGTCCGAGTCACTATACGATTGTGGTGCCGCGTGTGTCCGGAGGGAAATCGGCGAGTCGAAGTAAGGCCGCCGTCGTGAGGGTCGACACCGTCACGGATACGCGCAACAATGTCACCTATCACTCGGGTGAACCGAAGGGCACCGATTCGGATCGCGAGCGCATTGGGCATCGGGCGCGTAGATGAGCGGAACGAGCGAGACCACCATCTGGGTGACCGGTTTGTGTCCCGTCGGTCGCGGCGTGGATCGGCCGGAACACGTCGTTGTAGCGGGCGACAGCCGAGTGTTCGCCTCAGACAAGGCCTCTGCTGTCGCCGAACTCATCGACGAGCACACCGTCCGGCATATCGGCCAGGCCGGCGGCGAGCCGAACGGGATCGCGCTCGATCGCGACGGCCATTTTCTGATCGCCAATTGGGGCCTGGGTGTGCTGCAGGATCTCGACCCAGCAACCGGCGCGATCACGGAAGTACTGGGTGGACAACTCGACGGACGTCCGCTGCGGTGGCTGAACTTCGTCTTGGTGGATTCCATTGGGGCGTTGTGGTGTTCGGTCAGCACGACGGCCGACGACCTCCTCTATACCATCGCGCACGGCACGGCCGATGGGTTCATCGTTCGCGTCGCGCCCGATCGCCAATCGACGCGCGTGGTCGCCGAGGGCGTGAACTTCCCCAACTGCATGGCGCTGGACCGGGACGAGCACTATCTGTATGTGGTCCGCACCGTAGCCGCCGACGTCGTGCGGTTCGCGATCGAAGGCGACACACTCGGCCCCCAAGAACAATTCGGCCCGCCGCTGGGGGAGCGGCGACCGGACGAGTACGGCCCCGACGCCGGCCGGTTCCTGGCTGACCCGCAGGTGAGTCGTCGGTGGGGGATGGCCGACGGATGCGCGTTCGACGCCGAGGGAAACCTCTGGGTCACACTGGTTCTCGCTAACAAGATCGTCGCGATCAGCCCGGACGGCCAGGCGCAAACGGTACTCGAAGACCCCGACGGAGCGCTACTACAAAGCACGACGAGCATCGCCTGGGGCGGCCGAGACATGCGCGACATCTACATCGGCTCGATCACGACGCCGTACGTGCTCAAGGGCAGAAGCTCGGTTCCGGGCTTGCCGATAATCCATCAGCGCTAGTCGCCCGACGGCCCGGGCCGCATGAAGTCCGGCAGCGCCGCCTCGGGATCAGAAGGGATCATCGACTCGCCCAACCCCCACAACTGCCGAATGGTGGCACCCCCGTCCACGACAAGGGTCTGGCCGGTGATGCGGGCGGCCAGCTCGGAGGACAGGAACAACGCGGCGTTTGCGACGTCGTGCGCGCGGGGCGCCGCCAGCGGATTGATGCCGTTGGCGTTGTACTCATTCGGCGGCTGATCCTCGTTGCCCGAGCCCACATTGCCCGGCGCGACCGCATTGGCGCGAATGCCGTAGCGCCCCAATTCATCAGCGAAGGTCTTGACCAACGAGATGACGCCGGCCTTCGCCGCGCCATAGGCGGCGTGGTAGGTCGCCGAGGCGATGCCGTCGACCGATGCGATCGCCACCAGCGATCCACCGCTGCCCTGGCCGATCATGTACCTGGCCGCGGCCTGAAAAAGATAGAACACCTGGGTCAGGTTGTAATGGATTGCCGTATCCCACAATTGGGGGGTGAAGTCCTCGACCTTCGACCAGGTGGCGCCACCGATGATGTCCACGCACACGTCGATACCGCCCAGCGCCGCGACGGCGTCATCGATCGCCCGGCCGACCTGCACGGGGTCGGTCATGTCGGCGACGATCGGGACTGCATGGCCGCCCCGGCCGACGATCTCGCCGGCAACTTGCTCCGCGCGCCGCTCGTCGATGTCGATGCACGCCACCGAGGCGTCCGCTTCGGCCAGGGCCAACGATGTGAACCAGCCGTGGCCCGCGCGCTCCGGGATGTAGCCCGCGCCCGACACCACCGCGCGCTTGCCTGACAGTCCCAAATCGATCACGCCGACCTCCGTTGCGCCGCAACCAGTCCGCGGCGCCACCGCTGAATCAGCACGCCGGCTGGTGTTCCTCGAGCCCAGAGCTGCTGGCCTGAGAGCCTTCATCGCCACGTCCCCGGAACGGCTCGACCACGTGCGCGCCCAACCACACGATCCCTCGGCCCACGCCCACGAGTGCCTGGCCCGTAACGCTTCCGACGGCTTCGAGGGTGGCCAAGGCGGCGTCGAGCACGCTCGGAATATGGAAGTCCTCCCAGGTCTCCACCTGGTGCTGACGAGCATTGGCGAAACGGTCGAGCTCGTCGCGCAGGGCGACGCGCTGCTTGGCCAGCTCGCGCACCGCCCAGAATCGGAAGCCGTCAACCGCCTTAGACTTGCCGAACCGGTCGAGGACTTCCTTCGCGCTTCGGTAAATGTCGAGGTCTTCGCGAAGGTGATGGTCGACGAGCTCGCGAGCCTCGTCGATCGCCCGCAGCAGCTGCTCGGGCTCCTTCGCCTCGATGCGGGCGAGGTTCAGCCGCTGCCACTTGTGCAGCGCTTCCTCGGCGATCACCAACAGGCTCAGGGTGTCGCCAAGCCGGTTCTCGCTGATGGCATTTCGCAGCTTCCCGGCCCGCTGCTGCACACCCATGGTGTGATCGAACGACGCCAGGATGCGGCTGACGTGGTTGCGCAGCTGCTCCACAGTGACGTTGAGCGCTGGCCCCAGCGCGGCCACCGACTCCCAGTACGCGTCGGGCAGCGACCCGTACTTGTCCAACGAGTCGACCATCCGCGAGATCGTCAGGCTGGTGCCCAGCACGTCGCCAGCGCGCTGCGCCCGGGCGACTTCGAGCACCGATTCGACCTTGTCCTCGACCCGCCGGACGGCGTCTTCGACCTCGGCGACCGCGGACTTCAACGCCATCTGCACCGCGATCATCTGGGCCGAGAGCATCACCTCGGGCCCGAGCAGCTCCGGTCGCCATTGCAGCTGCGCCAGGAGCTCGCCGGCGTCGACGCCCGTCGTCAGCCGGAAGACGCCGTCGCTGAGGGGAACGAGGTTGCCTTCCCTCAACGCGTCCACGGTGTCGCGATGCAACTGCACGTACTTGCCGGAGTCGGCCAGGAACGATGCCAGCCCGGCGATCGCCGCGTTCGCGAGCGAGGCGCTGTCGATGCCGGCGACGCGCATGGCGTGGCCGGCGGTCGCCCGCAGCCGGGTCAGATAAGACTCGACCGCGGCGGGGTCACCGCCCAACAGCAGGGATTCGTCCTGCAACGACACCACGACATCGTCGTTGTCGATCGTCGCCGACAGATCGGACACCTCGGTCACGGCACCCCCTGGTCCTTCGGCCGGCCGCAGCGGGCCAAGAGTTAACAGGAATTTGTCGGCTAGCAAACCCGGACATTACACCCGTGTCGTACCCGGACCTCCCGGTTAGCCGCGTGTTCGGAAGGAATTCACCAAGGCCGAAGAGGGGTCGGCGCCGCGCGTACGGGCGCACCTCGCCTACCTGGGCCGCGTCCACCAGTAACCTTGCACGATGTGGCCGCACGCAAGCCCTCGCCCCCTCGCCTGACAGTCGAGGACTGGCTGCAGGCCGGCTACACGCTGCTCGCCGAGCAGGGGGTGCGCGCGCTGAAGATCGAGCGCCTCTGCCAGCAGGCGGGCGTTACCCGCGGCAGCTTCTACTGGCACTTCCAGGACATGGACAGCTACCGGGCGGCACTGGTCGACTCGTGGAACACCTTTCTGGAAAAGGACCGGCAGTCGCTGGCCGAGCTCGACGCCCTGCCCCCGCGAGAACGCCTGTCCGCCATGATGACCGCGCTGACCAGCCCGGGGCATTGGACGCTGGAACGCGCGATGCGCGAATGGGCCCGCACCGATCCGGCCGCCGCCGCCAACATCCGCGCCGCCGACCGGCGCCTGCTGCGCTCCGTCACCAAGGCGTACAGCGACTACGGCTTCGGCCCCGAGGACGCCAAGCTGCGCGCCGAGCTGACCTTCGCCGCCGGCATCGGGCTGCTGCACCTGGCCGGCTCGGCCCAGCAGGCGCAGCAGATCGCCCAGCGGGAACGGTTCCTCGAGCTGATGCTCAAGGACTAGACCATCGCGATCGGGGAGATCTTGGCACCAATCGCCAACGCCCCGGCCAACTCTCGGCTCACGTCGTAATCAAACACGACATGCCCGGCCGCGATGTCCACGTCGCGCTTGAAACGTTGCAGCGGATTGGACAGGAACTGCGCGCTGGCCCCGGAGGCGTCCAGCAGATCGGCAATGACCGCCCGGCTCTCGTGCACCGTGTGGGCCGCCGCCAGCCGCGCCTCGGCCCGCACCGCCCGGTGCACCCGCTCGCCGGCGGCCACCATCCGGTCGATGCCGTCGGCGGTCTCGTCGACCAGCGCCCTTAAAGCCCGCAACCGGACCCGCGCACTCGCCAGCCGGATCTGGGCGGCGGGCTGATCCTTTTGCGCCACACCGCTATACGCCAGGACACGCTGGCCCAGCCGCTCGGCGAACAGCTCGGTCACCCGCTCGGCGGCCCCGAGCACCGGCATCGACGCCACCAGCGCGAGCGCGGGGACCATCGGCCACCGATATGTCGGCACCCCATGCGCCTTCGCCCCGGGCGCCGTTCCGCCGTAGATGTCGGCCACGGCGACCATGCGATGTTCCGGGACGAGGACGTCGGTGAGGATCACGTCGTGGGACCCGGTGCCCCGCATGCCCGCGGTGTGCCAGGTGTCGACGACCTCGGCCTGGTCGGCGGGCACCACCACCAGCGCCGGATCGATGCGGTCCGGCCGCTCGATGAGCGCCCCGACCATCACCCAGTCCGCATCCATCGCTCCCGTGGCCCACGACCAGCGCCCCGTCAGGCGCACCCCGCCGTCGGTCGGGGTGCCGCGGCCGGTCGGGGCCAGGGGAGCGGGCGCGAGCACCGGACCCGAGGCGAACACCTCCTCCTGCACCCGCATGTCGAACAGCGACAGCATCCAGTTGTGCAGGGCGTAGAAGCCCAGCGTCCAGGCGCTGGACGCGCACCCGTGCGCCATCCGCCGAATCGGTTCCAGCAATTCGGGAAACGACGCCTGCAAGCCGCCGAACCGCGCCGGCAGCAACAGCCGGAACAGCTCGGTGTCGCGGAACTCGCTGACCGTCGCCGCGGGCAGCCGACGCAGGCGCTCGGCCTCGTCGGCGCGCTCGGCGAGCCGGGCGACGAAGTCGTCGGTGATGCCGTACGTCGGGGAAGTGTCGACCGCGGACATGGCGACGACCGTACCATACTATTTTGTACGGTCACGTAAGCGGTTCGAGCAGAACGGTTCTCAGCCCAGCTCGTAGGAATCCCGCGACACCCGGAAGTAATGCCCGGTGCTGGTGTCGGTGCATCTCATGCCCGACGGCTCGCTGTCGCAGGTGAGCGTTCCGGCGGACCTGGTCTGGCCGTAGTCGAGCGTCGGCTCGCCGGTGACGCGCAGGGTGTCGCCGTGACAATGGATCGCGGCCGGTTGACCCGCGGTGAGGACGAAGCGATTGCCCCAGGCGAGGTGTTTGCCGCACTCCGGGGGTGGCGGTGGCTGGTAGTCGAAGTCGCTGATGTCGCACGCGACACCGGGGCTGTCGAGGACGCAGTAGATGTTCCCGGACGGGGATTGAAAGTTCAGGGTGTCGGCGCGTGCGGGCACCGGCGTCGCGGCAAATGCCGCAACCACCGCACCGATGACGGGCGCCTGCCTGATCATTTGCTGAGCGTAGGCGCAGACCCGCCCGTTTGGGGCGGAAAGCCGAGAATCCTGCCGGTAGAGGCTTCCTTAGTTGGACCGCGCGCGCAGTTGCTCTCGCGTGTGCTTCTCCACGAACAACGGAACGAATTCGCGGACGCGGCTGTGCGTGAACCGGGCACGCTCTTCGCGGATGACGGCGTCGACGACCTCCGATGGGATCTGCGGGAACTCGTCGATCAGTTGCCGCTCGATATCCGCCAACAGCATTTCTTCGTTGACCTGTGTGACCTTACCCATGAGCAGGGGGTTCCCGACCGGGCCTCGCCGTCAAACCGGTTCGCGTTAAGAGGGTGCTGCGATCGCGTGAACTGGCCGCGGTCAGTAACAGAGCGATTGCTCTGTTACTATGCCGGAATGCCTCGTCCGAGGGTTCACGACCAGGATCAGATCCTGGACGCCGTCGAGCGGTTGGCGGTGCGGTCCGGCCCGGCGTCGGTCACGATCAGGGCCGTCAGCGACGCGATCGGAGTCTCCAACGGCGCGCTGTACCACACGTTCGGCTCGCGGGCGGGACTCGTCGGGCGCGCCTGGCTGCGGGCCGGACATCGATTCCTCAGCGCGCAAGGCGAATTGATCGACGCCGCACCCGAGGGGGATGGTGTTGCCGCCGTGGTGGCGGCGGCCGAGGCGCCCGCCGTCTTCGCCGAAAGCCACCCGGAGTCGTCACAGCTGCTACTCACGGTGCGCCGCGACGAGCTGCTGGGCCCGGAGACGCCGCCTGACATCGCGACGCAGCTGCGCGACCTGGACCGGCTGCTGGTGGAGTCGATGATTCGGCTGGCCCGCCGGCTGTGGGACCGCAAGGACGCGGCAGCCGTTGACGTCATCACCACCTGCATCGTCGATCTGCCGACCGCGATCCTGTTGCGCCGCAACAGGGTCAAAGATCCGGAGGCCCGGAAGCGGCTGCGGGCCGCGGTCCGCGCCGTGCTCGACGCCGGGGAGCCCCGGCGCACAACCAGAGAGAAGAACACGACATGACACCGACATTCAGCTGGGACGACAAGATCGCGGTGCTCCACCTCGGCGAGGACGAGAATCGGTTCTCCCCGGAGTTTCTCGACGCGATCAACGAACAGCTCGACGACATCCAGCAGGCCGGCGCCCAGGGGCTGGTGACCACCGCCAGCGGCAAGTTCTACACCAACGGGCTGGATCTGGACTGGCTGGGCGCCCACGCCGACCAGACCCAGGCGTACGTCGGGCGGGTGCAGGCCCTGCTGGCCCGCGTCCTCACCTTCCCGATGCCGACCGCCGCCGCGGTGACCGGACACGCCTTCGGCGCCGGCGCCATGCTCGCCATGGCCCACGACGTGCGGGTGATGCGCGCCGACCGAGGGTTCTTCTGCTTCCCCGAGGTCGACATCCGGATTCCATTCACCGACGGCATGGCCGCGCTGATCCAGGCGAAGCTCACGCCGCGCGCCGCGGTGGCCTCGATGACGACGGGGCGGCGGTTCGGTGGGGAAGAGGCCGCCGAATTCGGCATCGTCGATGCGACCGCCGCCGAGGGCGAGGTGACCGCGGCGGCGACCGACCTGCTGCGCCCGCTGGGCGGCAAGGACCCCGGCACGCTCGGCGCGATCAAGCAGACCATGTTCCGCGCCGCGGCCCGGGCGTTGACCGACGTGTGATTGTTACCATCGCGCGGTGAGTCCGGGATCCGTTTCGCGGCGCGACGTGCTGAGATTCGCGCCGGTGCTGCTCGGCGCCGGGCTGGTGACCGCCCCGCGAGCCGCCGCCGGTGTCTCCGGATCGGCCGTCTTCCTCGACCCGGGCCACAACGCCGTGAACGACGCGTCGATCAACCAGCAGGTGCCGAACGGCCGCGGCGGCACCAAGGCGTGCCAAACGTCCGGCGCCGCCACCAACGACGGCTATCCCGAGCACGCGTTCGCCTGGGCGGTCGTGGCGCTGATCAACGAGTCGCTCAACGGAATGGGCGTCCGTACTCAGCTTTCGCGCGGCGACGACAGTTCGGTCGGCCCCTGCGTGGACCAGCGCGCGGCGGCGGCCAACGCGATGCGCCCCGACGCGATCGTGAGCATCCACGCGGACGGCGGACCCGCTTCCGGCAGCGGCTTCCACGTGAACTACTCGAGCCCGCCCTTGAACGAGGTGCAGGCCGGTCCCGCCGTCCAGCTGGCCAACACGATGCGGGACGCCTTGGTGCAGGCCGGTTTTCAGCCGGCCAACTACATCGGCTCGGGCGGACTGTACGGCCGGGACGACCTTGCGGGGCTCAACCTCGCCCAGTACCCGGCGATTCTCGTCGAACTCGGCAACATGAAGAACGCCGACGACGCCGCACGGATGCAAAGCCCCGACGGCCGGGCGAGATACGCCGCCGCCGTCACGCAGGGGATCGTCGCGTACCTGAACGCCAAACCGACCTAGGGGTCCGCCCTCAGTTGGCCGCGTGGTCCACCTGAGAAGCCAGGGGAGCGGACTCCGCTCGCTGCTCGCGGCTTAGGTGCAGCCACACGAAGTCGTGGATCCCGGCCAGTTGCAGCAGGATTCGGGACCTCGTCGGCCAGGCGCGCATCACGTCCGGGCAGGAGACGAGCTCGGGGCGCTCGAGCCAATAGGCCTGGCCCTTGTAGGCCAGCGTGCATGATCCCGCGGCCATCAGGTTGCGGTACCAGTCGGTGTGCGGGCCGTACCCCAACGGCAAAAGAAAGCCGTCGCGATACGGGATCGCGCCGAGCGACGTCTGATAGACGCGCCCGCTGCGGCGCCCAACGTGGGTCAGCAGTGCCCATGACGACCGCTTCGTTCCGGAGATCTTGCGGGTCGCGTCGTTGTACCTCCTCAGAAATCCCCGGAACGGGCCGACCTTGAGCATGAGGTCGCGGTTTCGCCGGAAGACTCTGGGCACCAACACCAGCCAGACCAGCGCCACCAGCATTACGCCTACCAGGCCGCGACCCAGCGCGCGCCCTACCGGGCGGTTATCGAGCACCATCCACCAAGCTGACACCCGACCGGCCGCCGTGCACCAGAGACGAAAGTCATTCTCTGGCTACACGAGCCGCTAGCCGAGCGGTCGCTCAGCCGCCGAAGGGCCTGACCGCTGGCGCGTTCGCCGGCCCACTCGCGTCGAGGTGGCTGGAGGCGAAGGCGACGCCCTTGTCGATCATGGCGCCGTCGTCGGCGTAGGTGTTGTGGGCGGCGAAGTTCATGCCGTCGGAGCAGACGGGGTCTTCGGTGGCGCAGACCTTGATGGTCTTGTCCTGATACGCCGGGCCGATGACGACGGGGGGTTCGCCGAGGAAGTTCATCGCGCGCACGTTGGGCATGCCGAAGAGCACGACCGAGGACACGTGGCTGGCCACCGCGGGGTCCAGGGGTTTGGGCACGGTGTTGGGGTCGACGCCGTCGGGGACCGCGGGTGAGGTGACGAAGCCCATCACGGCCGCGCCTTGGGAGTAGCCGCCGAGCACCATTTTGGTGTTGGGGCAGTCGTGGGCCATCGAATTGACGTGGGCCGCGGCGTCTCTGATGCCGTCGATCCCGGTGTCCCATTGGTCGCTGGCGGGGTAGTTGACGGGGTAGACATCGAAGGACTTGGCGCCGACGCGCGAGTGCAGGGAGTCGACGAAGGCCTGTCCGGTGGGGCCGACGCCGGGGGCTTCACCGGTGCCGCGGGCAAACACCACTTGCACGTCCGGACACTGGGCGGCGGCGGAGGGGATGACAGAACCAGCGAGCGCCGACGCGCCGAGGCCGGACGCTGCAACTACTGCGGGAGCAAGGGAACGGATGATCATGCCGCGACTAATGCCCATACGGGTGCCTCCCCAACTGCCAATCTGGTCAAAACTCCGCCATCGTTTCCTGTATACCGAGGTGCGTCGACAAGCGTCGGATGAGGCCCGCGTGTCGACGCACCGAAATGGCATCCATCCGAACGGCCGAGAGCCACATAGCGAAAAGCCTGAGCCGTCGTTCGGTGCCGATTGTCAAGAATAGCCGGGCTTGAACCGCAACGCCGCCGACACAGGAAGGTGACGACGTGGTTACCGGTGAAACCGGTTTCGGGGACGTGACTTTCGGCGGGCCAGCCGCCCGATGAGGGACGCCCGTCGCAGGTTCGGCTCTGCGGCAGCGGCTTTGGCGTAAAAAATGTCCGTTAGCTCCGTCGCCGTCGTCGCCCGACCGGTGCGCGCGGACGCCCGGTGCGACCAGCACCGAGGCTCCGACACCGGAGCAACGGGTGGTTTGCCGAGCTTCCCGCGTTGATGTCAGTAAGGTCACACCGCTCGACACGGAGTGCGTCTTGCACACAGGTTTATTAGAATTCCGTAAGGTTAGTGAGAGTTCTTTATGTACGTAAGCCGCGATTAGCCACGGAGCAGGTTGTGAACACGGATCGTTTCGACGCCGTCATCGTAGGCGCGGGCTTCGGCGGCATCGGGGCCGCGATCCAGCTCAAGCGCCTCGGGTATGAAAACTTCGTCATCCTCGACCGCGAGGACGACCTGGGCGGCACCTGGCACGTCAACCACTACCCGGGCATCGCCGTCGACATCCCGTCGACCACGTACTCGTACTGGTTCGAGCCCAAGCCGAACTGGTCGCGGCTGTTCGCGCCGGGCCGCGAGGTCAAGCAGTACGCCGCGGACGTCGCCGACAAGTACGACGTGCGTCGCCACATGCGGTTCAACTCGACGGTGGAAGGCGCCCAGTGGGACGAGGACGCCGAAGTGTGGCGGGTGGCGCTGGCCGGCGGCGAAACGTTGGCCACCCGCTTCCTGATCACCGCGACGGGCTTCCTGTCGCAGCCGCGGATGCCGGACATCCCGGGCATTGCGAGCTTCGAGGGCAAGGTGGTCCACACGACCGCGTGGGACCACGACTTCCGGTACCGGGGGCGCCGGATCGCGGTCATCGGGACCGGGGCGTCCGCGGTGCAGGTCATCCCGGAGTTGGCCGAACGCGCTGCGGAACTGACCGTCTACCAGCGCACCGCGACCCATGTGCTGCCCAAGTTCGACTTCGGGTTTCCCCCCGCGGTGCGGCGCCTGTTCGCCCGGGTGCCGGCCGCGCAGCGCGGGCTGCGGTGGGTGACCGACATCCTCCTCGAGATCATCATGATCGTCTGCGCGCTGCACGTGCGGGAGTTCCGCGGCCGGGGGAACATTTCGGCGGCTGACCTGGCCAAGATCAACCGATTCCGGTGGATCCGGGACAAGGAGCTGCGCGCAAGGTTGACGCCGGACTACGACCTCGGCTGCAAGCGACCCACCTTCTCCAACGAGTTCTACCGGGCGTTCACCAAACCGAACGTGCACCTGGAGACCAACTCGATCGCGCGGATCGAGGCGGACGGCATCGTCACCGTCGACGGGCGCAAGACCGTCATCGACACCCTGGTGCTGGCGACCGGCTTCGACCTGTGGGAGGCCAACTTCCCGGCCATCGAGGTGGTCGGGCGCAAGGGGCGCAACCTGGGCAAGTGGTGGCGGGAGACCCGGTTCCAGGCTTACCAGGGCGTCACGATGCCGTACTTCCCCAATTACCTGAGCCCGGCCAGGGTCGCCGGCTCCCACAAGACGGTTCAGGGCGCGAACGTGACCGTCACCGGGCAGGGCAACGGCCTCAAGGTCAACAACGCGGGTCTGGTCTGCGGCGGCGTGCCCACCGCCAATGCAACGGTGTACATGATCGACACGGTGCTGATGCCGCCGGCGTAACGGCGGAATGGCCCACCCGTCAGTCGCATTCGCCACACCAGCCCCGGCACGGGAAGCGGTTGGCTGTTTGCCCGCCTCTGAGCGACAACTTGGGTGCGCCGCCGGATTGTCGCTGTGAGGCGGGCAAAGAGCGCGTCACTGCTCGAAGAGGCTGGTGTGGCGAATGCGACTGACGGGTGGGCCATTCCGCCGTTACGCCGGCGGCATCAGCACCGTGTCGATCATG
>NZ_LZKF01000132.1:0-5817 GCF_001672665.1 Mycobacterium sp. E2238
CGACCACACAGATCCCGACCACGTCGCTGTTGGCCCCCAGCTCGGCCCGGGTTTCCGCGAACGACGCCGCAGAACCGCGGTAGGGCTCAAGCGATTCCGCCCGGCGTGCCCACAACGTCGTGGGCACCCCGCAGGCTATGAGCCGATCTGCCATTCCCTTGCCCTGGTCCCCGAGACCGATGAATCCGGCTCGGATCTGCGGACGATCCGACGATGTCGGCGTCGCGGAGTCGGGGCGCGCGGTCGAGCCGGCCTGGTCAGTCATGAAGGGCGATGGCCTCCTCGGGACAGGACTGCACGGCGTTCGTGGCGGAGGGCTCCTCTCCTACTGGCACCTCGGCCGCCAGCAGCACGCTGTGCCCCTCCTCGTCGGCGTCGAACAACGCGGGCGAGAGGCTGTAGCAGCGGCCATGCCCCTGGCAGGCTCCGCTGTCGAGTTCCAGCCTCATCCACGCACCTCCCAACTCAGTGGCAGCGGCCGCGCCAGCCGCACCGGAAGAGCTTCGTATTTCAACGACGAGCCCGGCGTGATCTCGTAATCGGGAATACGCTTGTGAAATTGGTCGAGTGCCGCCCGCAGCTCCATCCGGGCGAGATGGCTTCCCAGACAACGGTGAAAACCGCTTGCGAACGAGTAATGCGGATTGGGCCGACGGGTCAGGTCCACTTTGAGAGGATCTTTGAACTTTTCCGGATCCAGGTTGGCAGCGGCCCACAGCACCGTCACCTGCGTTCCTGCGGCCACGGTCGTCTGGCCGACCTGCATGTCCACGGTTGGAGTCCGCGATGCCACCGGCACCGGGGTCTCCCAACGCATCAACTCTTCGATGGCGTCGGGCCACATTTCCGGGTCCGCCACTACCTGACGGCGCTCGTCGGGATGGCGCGCGAGCCAGGACAGGATGCAGGATAGCGACGCCGCGACGGTATCCAGGCCTGCGATCATCAGCAGGAAGCAAATGTCGAGAATGTTCTCGCGGGTCAGTGAGTGGCCGTCGACTTCGGCTGTCATGAAGCGGCCGAGGATGTCGTCCCCGGGTTCGCCGCTCGCTTCGCGTTCGTCGAGAACTTGGTTGAAGTACGCGTAGCACCGTTTGCCCGCCGCCTTGTACCTGGCCTCGCGTTGCGCGACGGTTTCCCCGTCGACGTCGCGCAGCAGATCGTCTTTGTTCTGCAGGAAGTAGTTCAGCTCGGAGAGCGGAATTCCCATGAGGCGCAGGAAAATCGTGGACGGGAGGATCGCGCAGAATTCATCGTAGATGTCAGCGTGGCCGCGTTCGATGAACTTGTCGATCAGCTCGTCGGCGAGCGTTCTCACGTCAGTCTCCAGGTGAGCGATCGCCTTCGCCGAAAAGATCGGGTCAAGCAGTTTGCGGTATTTGGTGTGCTCGGGCCGGTCGATGTCCAGCGGAATCAGCGGGCGATCGGCGCTCTGCGTATTGCCCACTGCCCCCGATCCGCGCACATCGTGGCTGCGGGTCAGAGCGTCGACGCTCTTGGCGGCGCCGACAATGTGATTGCCGTCGATCACGATTATCGGCGTCGATCCGATGCCTGCGTACACTTCCTGTGGTTCGGGGACAGTCAGCATCGCTGCGAAGTCACCCCCGAAGGCCTCGGCGGCGATGCCCTCCGTCACGGCGTCGTCGGACTGTTCGTCGTGGCTAGCCGACAGCGCTGCCGATTCGCTCATTTTTGTTCCTTCGCGGTGTGCTACGGGGAAGTCCCAGGAATCGCTCGGCAATCACGTTTCGCGCCACGTCGGTGGATCCGCCATAGATGCCGGTCCCCGGCGCGAATCGGAATCCTGCTTCGTATGCACCGTCGCCGGCACTCCCCTCCGCCCCGCGCGCCAGAAGGGCTGTCGGACCGATGAGACCGACCAGCTCCGACGCCGTCTGCACCAGCAGGTCGGAGGACAGGATGCGAGCCGGCGGTCCCGACGCCGAACGCGTCATCTCGACCTTGACGAGCGCTTCGCCGATGCGCTCGGCCACCGCGGCGTCGTCGAGCAAGGATTTGCCTGCGGGACCCGGTTGCGTTGCGGCCCAATGAACGAACTCCGCGAGGAGTTTCTCGCACTCGGCCAGGTAGGGCCCCCCGATGGTCGGGTCACTGCCGTCGGCGGTGATGCCGTGTTCCTGGCTCAGCGGCGCGGCGACCACGGTCCAACCCGCGTTGACATCGCCCAGGCGCCAGCGGTCGTTGACGCGAACATCTTGCAGGTAAACAAAATTGGTACGTTCGCCGCCAAGTGTGCCGATCGGCCGGATCTCCACCCCCGCAGTGTCCAGGGGCAGAAGGAAAACGGTGAGGCCCTTGTGCATGGGCGCCGACGGGTCGGTGCGCGTGAGGAGAAAGCAGTATTGGCTGAACTGGGCACCGGTGGTGAACATCTTCTGTCCGTTGATGACCCATTCGTCACCATCCCGCTCCGCGCGGGTGCGCACCGCGGCCAAATCCGATCCGCAGTCCGGTTCGGTGTAACCCAGGCAGATGCGAACGGTGCCGTCAGCCACCCGCGGCAGAACCTCGGCCTGGATGTCCGGCGAGCCGAACATTCGGATCGCGATCGGTGGTAGCAACGTCGTGGAGGCCAGGATGTAGGGCGCACCGCTGCGCGCCCATTCGGTGGCGACGATGCGCGCCCGCAACGCGTCCAGGCCCGCCCCACCCTCAGACGTCGGCCATTGCGTCGCGACCCATCCGCGCGCCCCAATCGCCAGGTGCAGGCCTTCGTTGAATCCGCCGCCGTGCAGGCGTTCGTCTTCCAGCACCGCCGGGGTGACGTGTTCGCCGAAGAAGGCGCGTGCCCCCCGCCAGAACGTGAGGGTGTCGTCGTCGAGGTCGATGGTTTCGAAATTCACGCGAGTGCATCCTTCAACACATGCGGCGCCCACCGGGCGACGCGTCGCAGAAGGGTCCGACGGTCGCCGACGGCCACCGCCCAGCCTTTGGCCCGGCGATAGTAGAGCTGAACGTCGGATTCAAGGGTGAACCCGAAGCCGCCCTGGGTATGAATGGCGGTGGCCCCGGCCTGCTCGGCGGCGTCACCGGCGGCCAGCACGGCACACAGGGCCAGCGCACCAACGGATTCGGGTTCGTGGTCACAGAACCAGGCAGCGCGCCACAGTAGCCGCCGGGCCGCGCCCACGCTGTTGGCGGCGTCGACCAATGGATGAGCGATGGCTTGAAACGCTCCGATCTGGGTGCCAAAAGCCGTGCGCTCTTTGGCGTATTGCACGCCGAGGTCAAGGGCGGCCTGGCCCAGCCCGACCAGCGCGGCCGCCGTCAAAACGTGCCATTCCCGTTCAGCTAGGTCCCACTCGACGGCCGAACCCACCCGTGCGCCACCGGTAACCTCGCGCCAGCCCAGCGGAGCGCACGCCAGATTGGGCTGGGTCGGCGCCGGCGGGCCGGTGACCAGCGTCAGGTTGGCGCCCTGCGGCGCGAGCACGGCCTCTGCGATCGCTCCGGCGGGTGCTAGCCGACGGTCAGCGGTGCCCGGGGCGAGGGTGACAACCGCGCCACGATCGCGCATGGCGGCCAGCAGCTGCGATGACGGGTCGATGCGAGCGAGCGAGCGCGCCGCCGCCAACACCTCGGCCAGGGGTACCGGCGCCGCGCGGCGGCCGGCCTCTTCGAGCACGAGCGCCAGCTCGACCAAGCCGGCCCCGTCGCCACCGACCGCTTGCGGCAGCGCCATCTCAACGACGGCACGTTCCTGGAGCTCGTCCCACAGCGCCGCGTCGAACCCCCCCGGTTCGGCCGAGCGAACCCGTGATGTCGGGATGGTCTTTTCGAAATAGGCCCGGAAAGAATCCCGCAGTGCCGCCTGCTCCTCGCTGAGCGAGTAATCCTGGTGGCGAAGCGAGAACTCTGCGTTCATCGGACGGCCACTCAGGGGGCGTCCTTCAGGACGCTTTCGTCAAAACCGAACAGCCTGCGTGCATTTCCGCCGACGATGGCCCGCGCACTGTCGATGTCGACGCCGTCGAAGAGCCTGTCGAGGATTTTCTCCGACTCTGGGTATGTGCTCTCGGGGTGGGGATAGTCGTTGCCCCACAACAGGCATTCGGCGCCGGTATCCGCGAGGTTCGTAATCGCGACGGGATCGTCCTGAAAGGTCGAGTGGATCTGATGCCGGATGTAGTGACTGGGCAGTTCGGCAAGTTTCGGTTTGGTCCAGCCGATCTCGTCGTGCGCCTGGTAATAGTAGTCCAGCGTCTGCATTGCCCACGAGATCCATCCGCCGTTGCACTCGACGAAGACAGCGTGCAGGTCTGGATGCCGATCCAGGATCCCGCTGCAGCTCAACAAGGCGGCTGCGCGCGGCGCCATCGATTGCGTGGCAAGAAGATTCGCCGTGCCGCTCCCCCACCCTCGATAGAAGATCATGTCGTGGCCGCTGCCCTGATGCATGACGGCCGGCCGGCCCGTCGACGCGATGACGCCCCACAGCGGTTCCCACTCTTTGGAGTTCCACTCCGGCTTGCCGACCAACGGCAACAGCAGTCCACCCACCGACGGATCGGCAGCCACCCGCTCGACCTCGGCGATGGCCATGTCGGCGTCCCAGGTGGGGATCATCATCGCAAGTTTGATCCGGTCGTGTCCCCCGATCTGCTCGCGAATCCAATCGTTGTAGACCTGGCACACCGACTGCCCGGCAAGGGGATTGGCGATGTCCCACGCATATAGCCCGATCGTGGGAAAGACGATCTCGGCGTTGATGCGGTCGGTTCGCATCATGTCGAGCCGCACGTCGGGCGAGGCGGCCGCCACGCGCTCGGCCTCCTTGGCAGCTGCCTCTTCTGCCGACAGTTCGTTCCAACCGATGGGGCTGCCGTTGACGACCAGGCTCCACCCGCCGGCATCATTGGCCAGGATGCGGCGCGGCGCGTGATCGCGCAGGTCCACGCTGAGGCGCTCGTACCAGAGGTCATGCGGCTCGTCGACGTGCGCATCGGCCGAGATCTTGGGCAGATCGACGGTACTCGTCATATCAGACCTGCACCGTCTCCCGGCCGGCCGCTTCGGCACGGGCCCGGTACTCGGCCTTGCTCACCGTCGACAGGTCGACGTCGGTGGCCCTGGCGCGTAGCGCACCCACCGTCGCGTCTTTCTTCGCGGTGTGCTTGAACGGGTCGAAATCAAAGAAACGACAGCTGTTTTCGTGAGTGATCTTGTTGATTTCCTCGTCGGTCGCACCGGCAGCCGTGAACTCGCCAAACAACTGCTCCGGGCCGTTGGGCCAGGTCGAGTCGGTGTGCGGATAGTCGCACTCCCACGCCAGATTGTCGATGCCGATCTCGTTGCGCAGCTTGACGCCGGCCGGGTCGGTGATGAAGCAAGCCAGGACCTGGTCCCGAAATATCTTGCTGGGCATGCGCTCCGACCAGTCCTGACCGATCCAGAGTTGATTCTTGGCGTGTCGGTCGGCCCTCTCGAGGTAGTAGGGGATCCAACCGATACCGCCCTCGGAAAGGGCGATACGCAGGTCCGGGAATCTGCGCAAGGTACGGCCGAACATGAGGTCCTGCAAGGCCATCAGCGTGAGCTGGGTGGGCAGGATGATGTGATGGTCGATCGGAGCGTCAGGCGCCAGCGTGATCAGGCCGCCGCTGGCCCCGATGTGCATGCACAGCACGCTGCCCGTCTCCGACATCGCGGTCAGCATCGGGTCCCAGTGCTCGTTGTGAAAGCTGGGGAAGCCGAAAGCGTGCGGTGCCTCGAGGAAGCTGATGGCCTTGCAGCCTTTGTCGGCCAGACGCCGCACCTCGGCCGCGCACAATTCCGGATCCCACATCGGCACAA
>NZ_LZKF01000133.1:0-13432 GCF_001672665.1 Mycobacterium sp. E2238
TCCCGACGAGCTCGTCTTGCTGCTGGGCCCCGCGTTCATCGACCGCCCGGCGTTCACCGGCGCGCCCGCCGACGCGCTGCGGCACCTGCTCATCGTGGTGGACGACCCCGACTTCGACCTGAACACCTCGACGTTGGCGCTGGGCCGCGCGGGCGTCACCGTCGTGCATCGCTGTACGAAACCACCGCACCGCGAGCAGTACTCGGATCCGGAGAAGCCGATCCTGCGCGTCGGCGACGGCGCGATCGAACGCTGGCAGACCGGCGGCTGGCAGCCCTACATCGACGACGCCGACCGGCTCGGCGCCGACGAAGCCGCCCACCTGGCGCGCTTATTGTCGCGCTGGGACTCCAACCCGACGCACACCGGGCTGCGCTCGGCGGCCACCCGTGGTGCCACCTTCACCACGCTGCTGGGCATCCCGGACGCCTCGCGGCTGGACGTGCCCACACTTTGGGCGCCGCGCCGCCGCGAGGACGAGTTGCGGGTACCCATCGGCGTCACCGCGACGGGCGAGCCGCTGTTCTTCGACCTGAAGGACGAAGCCGAGGGCGGGATGGGCCCGCACGGCCTGATGATCGGCATGACGGGCTCCGGAAAGTCCCAGACCCTGATGTCAATCCTGTTGTCGCTGTTGACAACCCATTCGGCCGACCGGCTGATCGTGATCTATGCCGACTTCAAGGGCGAAGCCGGCGCCGACAGTTTCCGCCACTTCCCGCAGGTCGTCGCGGTGATCTCCAACATGGCCGAGAAGAAGTCACTGGCCGACCGGTTCGCCGACACGTTGCGCGGGGAGGTGGCCCGCCGTGAAACGCTGCTGCGCGAGGCCGGCCGCCGCGTGCAGGGCAGCGCGTTCAACTCGGTGGTGGAATACGAGAACGCCATCGCCGCGGGTCATGACCTTCCTCCGATCCCGACGCTGTTCGTGGTCGCCGACGAGTTCACCCTGATGCTGGCCGATCACCCGGAATACGCGGAGTTGTTCGATTACGTGGCGCGCAAGGGCCGCTCGTTCCGCATCCACATCCTGTTCGCGTCACAGACGCTGGACGTCGGCAAGATCAAGGACATCGACAAGAACACCTCCTACCGCATCGGGTTGAAGGTGGCCAGTCCCAGCGTTTCCCGCCAGATCATCGGCGTGGAGGACGCGTACCACATCGAGTCGGGCAAGGAGCACAAGGGCGTGGGCTTCCTGGTGCCCGCCCCGGGCGCGACCCCGATCAAGTTCCGCAGCACCTACGTCGACGGCATCTACGATCCGCCGCAAAAGACCAAAGCCTATGTGGTGCAAGCGACCCCGGAGCCCAAGCTGTTCACGGCCGGGCGGGTCGAGCCGGACCAGGACACGGTGATCTCGGCGGCCGACGACGAGGAATTCACCGGACCGCCGCGCAAGCTGATCGCCACCATCGGAGACCAGTTGGCGCGCTACGGCCCGCGGGCGCCGCAGCTGTGGCTGCCGCCGCTTGACGAGCCGATCCCGCTGACCGAGGTGCTGGCGCGCGCCGGGGTGCCACAGCGCCAGTGGCAGTGGCCGCTCGGCGAGATCGACAAGCCCTTCGAGATGCGCCGCGACCCGCTGATGTTCGACGCCACCTCGTCGGCCGCGAACGTGGTGATTCACGGCGGCCCGAAGTCCGGGAAATCGACTGCGCTGCAGACGTTCATCCTGTCGGCTGCCAGCCTGCACTCGCCACGCGACGTCACGTTCTACTGCCTGGACTACGGCGGCGGCAAGCTGCGGGCGCTCGAAGACCTGGCGCACGTCGGCAGCGTCGCGTCGGCGCTGGAACCCGAGCGCATCCGGCGCACCTTCGGCGAGCTGGAGCAGCTGCTGCTGTCCCGGCAGCGGCGCGAGGTGTTCCGCGACCGGCACGGCGCCGCGCCCGACGACGGGTACGGCGAGGTGTTCCTGGTCATCGACAACCTGTACGCGTTCGGCCGGGACAACACCGACCAGTTCAACACCCGTAACCCGTTGCTGGCCAAGGTGAGCGAGCTGGTGAACGTCGGGCTCGCCTACGGCATCCACGTCGTCATCACCACCCCGAGCTGGCTCGAGGTGCCGCTGGCGATGCGCGACGGCCTCGGGCTGCGCCTCGAGCTCAAGCTGCACGATCCGCGGGACAGCAACGTCCGGCTCGTCGGCGCGCTGCGGCGCCCCGCGGAATCGGTGCCGCACGACCAGCCGGGCCGCGGCTTGACGATGGCCGCCGAGCACTTCCTGTTCGCCGCGCCGGAGCTGGACCAGATTGCCGCGCTCAACGCCCGCCACCCGGGCGTGGCCGCACCGCCAGTGCGCCTGTTGCCGACCAACCTCGCGCCCGAGACGGTCGGTGCGCTCTACCGCGGCCCGGAACAGGTGGTCATCGGCCAGCGCGAGGACGATCTCGCACCGGTCGTCGTCAACTTCGCCGACGAGCCGCTGCTGATGGTGTTCGGCGACAGCAAGTCCGGCAAGACCACGTTGCTGCGCCACATCATTCGCACCATCCGCGAGAACTCCACGCCCGACCAGGTGGCCTTCACGGTGCTCGACCGGCGACTGCACCTGGTCGACGAGCCGTTGTTCCCCGACAACGAGTACACCGCCAACGTCGACCGCATCACCCCGGCCATGCTGGGGCTGGCCAACATCATCGAGTCGCGTCGTCCCCCGGCGGGATTGTCGCCCGGTGAGCTGGCCCGCTGGACCTACACGGGCCACACCCACTACCTGATCATCGACGACGTCGACCAGGTACCGGACGCGCCGGCGATGAGCGGCCCGTACGTCGGGCAGCGGCCATGGACACCGCTGATCGGAATCCTCTCGCAGGCGGCCGATTTGGGGCTGCGAGTGATCGTCACGGCACGGGCCACCGGGTCCGGGCACGCTCTGATGACCAACTCGCTGCTGCGCCGCTTCAACGACCTGCAGGCGACCACGCTGATGTTGGCCGGCAATCCGCAGGACAGCGGCAAGATCCGGGGTCAGCGATTCGGCCGGTTGCCGGCCGGGCGGGCGATTCTGTTGGGCGACAGCGACAGTCCGACGTACGTGCAGTTGGTCAACCCGCTGGTGGGTGAGGCCGCGATGTTCGGTGAAAGGGGAGAGTCATGACGTTGCGAGTGGTTCCCGAGGGCCTGGCCGCGACCAGTGCAGCGGTGGAGGCGCTGACGGCGCGCCTTGCGGCCGCCCATGCGGCGGCCGCTCCGGCCATCACCGCGGTGGTGCCGCCGGCGGTGGATCCGGTGTCGTTGCAGACCGCCCTTGGCTTCAGCGCGCAGGGCCAGGAGCACGCCGCGGTCGCCGCCCAGGGCGTGGAAGAGCTCGGCCGCGCCGGCGTGGGCGTCGGCGAAGCCGGCGCCAGCTATCTCGCCGGGGACGCCGCGGCCGCCGCGACGTACGGGTTCGCGGGCGCCTGACGATGACTGTCCCCGTTGCGCCCCTCTGGATGGCCTCGCCACCCGAGGTGCATTCGGCGCTGCTGAGCGCGGGTCCCGGACCGGGGCCGCTGTTGGCGGCCGCCGGCGCGTGGACCGCGCTGAGCACCGAATATGCAACGGCGGCAGCCGAACTCACGGGCGTTCTCGGGGAGACCCAGGCGGGGGCGTGGGAGGGCCCCAGTGCCGCGCAGTACGCGGCGGCGCATGCGCCGTATCTGGCGTGGCTGCAGCAGGCGAGCGCCGACAGCGCGGGCGTGGCCGCGCAACACGAGATCGCGGCGGCCGCGTACACAGCCGCACTGACGGCGATGCCGACACTGGGGGAGCTGGCCGCCAACCACACCGTTCACGGGGTGTTGGTGGCGACGAACTTCTTTGGCATCAACACGATTCCCATCGCGCTCAACGAGGCCGACTATGCGCGGATGTGGGTCCAGGCCGCCACCGTGATGAGCGCTTATCAGGCCACCTCGGGGGCGGCGCTCGCCGCCGCGCCGCGCAGCGCCCCGGCGCCGTCCGTCGTGCGTCCGGGCGGTGAGGCCAACAGTCTCGCGGCCAACGCCTCGCAGAACACACCCGGGGATTGGTGGCAGCAGCTGTCGAAGTTCCTGCAGGACTTCTTCGGAAACATTCAGCAGATGCTGCAGAACTTCTTCTCGAACCTGCCGGCGTTCCTGGCGGCCAACGGTCCATTGCTGTTCTTCGTGGCCTACCAGGTGTTCTTCAACGCCGTCGGTTGGCCGACCTGGGGTGCGATCCTGACCGCGCCCTTCCTCATCCCGCTGCTGCTCGGCATCGGCCTGGGTTCGCTGCTCTCCGCCCCCGCCGAGATCGCGCCGGTCGCGGCCGGGGCCGCCGCGACACCGCTCGTGACGTCGACCCGGCCGGCGTCGTCGCTGCCGGCGGTTGCGCTGGCCCCGACGGTGGCGAGTCCCGCTGGGGCACCGGCCAGTTCGGCCGCCGCGGGCTCCGGTACGGCTCCCGCCCCCGCCGCAGCGTCGGCGCCGAGCACTCTCGCTTACCTGGTCGCCTACGGAGGTGACCCGGACCCGGGCATCGGCCCGACGGTGGGTGGGCGCGGTGGGGCCAAGGCGCCGGCGGCGACCATCCCGGCGGCCGGCGCGGCGGCGGCCAGCCGCGCCGAGACGCGTGCGCGGCGGCGCCGGCGCGCCGCGATGCGCGACCACAGCGACGAATACCTGGATATGGACTCCGACATCGGCATCGCACCGGACTACGGCGACGACGAGCGACTGGCCGCGGCGGTGGCGTCCGGTGCGGGGGCCGGAACACTGGGCTTCGCTGGAACCGCACGTAAGGAGAACACCTTCCACGCGGCCGGGTTGACCAAGCTCACCGATCGCGAATTCGGCGGCGGTCCAAGGATGCCGATGATGCCCCGCACCTGGGACCACGACGCGGACCAAGACCCGGCGCATCCGACCGAGCCGAGAGAAGGGGGCTAGCGCAGTCAGCATCATGCCCGTCAGTCAGCGAAACCCCTTGGGAACGAACAGAAAGGAATCACCATGAGTATGTTGGACGCTCATATCCCGCAGTTGGTGGCCGCGCAATCGGCATTCAGCGCCAAGGCGGCCCTGATGCGCAGCACCATCAGCCAGGCCGAGCAGGAGGCGATGTCGGCGCAGGCGTTCCACCAGGGCGAGTCCTCGGCCGCGTTCCAGGCCGCGCACGCCCGGTTCGTCGAGGCCGCCGCCCGGGTCAACACCCTGCTGGACATCGCACAGGCCAACCTCGGCGACGCCGCCGGCACCTACGTGGCCGCCGACGCCGCCGCCGCGTCCGGCTACAACGCCTTCTGATCCGGCTTCAGCAGCCAACAACCGCGAAAGGACTTGTCATGTCCCAGATCATGTACAACTACCCGGCGATGCTGAGCCACGCCGCCGACATGTCCGGCTACGCCGGCACGCTGCAGGGGCTCGGTTCGGACATCGCCAGCGAGCAGGCCACGCTGTCCAACGCCTGGCAGGGCGACACCGGTATGACCTACCAGGCTTGGCAGGCTCAGTGGAACCAAGCCATGGAAAGCCTGGTGCGCGCCTACCAGTCGATGGCCAGCACCCACGAGGCCAACACCACGTCGATGCTCGCCCGGGACCAGGCCGAAGCCGCCAAATGGGGCGGCTAGTTCTCGTCAGATGAGCGCTGAGCCCAACGCCGTCGAGCTGACGGTCGATCACGCGTGGTTCATAGCGGAAACCATTGGGGCGGGCAGCTTCCCGTGGGTGCTCGCGATCACCTCGCCCTATAGCGATGCCGCGCAACGCCAGGCGTTCCTCGAGCGTCAGAAGGCCGAGCTGACCCAGTTGGGTCTGGTATCGGAGGGTGGAGTCGTCCACCCGGCGGTGGCCGACTGGATCAGAGTGGTGTGCTTTCCGGAGAGATGGCTCGACCTGCGCTTCGTGGGTCCCGCCAAGGACGCCGGCACCGGAGAGCTGCTGCGCGGCATCGTGGCGCAGCGCTCGGCCACGACTTCCCGGACGATCGTGGCGCTGCGCAGCGCGCAACTGATCACGTTCACCGCCATGGACATCGACGATCCGCGCGCGTTGGTTCCCGTTCTCGGCGTCGGGCTCGCTCAGCAACCGCCGGCCCGATTCGACGAGTTCAGCATGCCGACGCGGGTCGGCGCGCGGGCCGACGAGCGGCTGCGCTCGGGCGCCTCCCTCGCCGAAGTCGTTGACTACCTCGGCATCCCGCAGTCGGCGCGGAAGGTGGTGGAGTCGGTGTTCAACGGTCCGCGCAGCTACGTCGAAATCGTCGCGGGCTGCCACCGCGACGGGCGGCACGCCACCACCGAGGTGGGGATGAGCATCGTCGATGCGGCCGCGGGTCGGGTGCTGGTCAGTCCGTCCCGCGCATTCGACGGCGAATGGGTGTCGACCTTCGCCCCCGGCACACCCTTCGCGATCGCCGTCGCGCTCGAACAGCTGACCGCGCTACTGCCGGAGTCCGATTGGTTCTCCGGTCACCGGTTGGCCAGAGATTTCACTACACAACACGCATAACCCCTCAATAGAGAAGAGAGCAACGATGTTTCAGGTATGGCCCCAGCGTGTTTCGAGGGTCCGGTGACGTCCGGCGCCGTGATGCCGATCGTCCGCGTGGCAATCCTCGCGGACAGCCGGCTGACGGAAATGGCGTTGCCCGCCGAGCTGCCGCTGCGGGAAATCCTGCCCGCCGTCCAACGTCTGGTGATTCCCGCGACATCGAACGGTGACTCCGACGACACCGCCCGAGGGACGGCCGACCTCGGCGCGGCGATCCAACTGAGTCTCGCCCCGATCGGCGGCGCGCCGTTCAGCCTCGACGCCAGCCTCGACACCGTCGGGGTAGTGGACGGTGACCTGCTGGCGCTGCAGCCCTTGCCCGCCGGGCAGGCGGCTCCCGGCATCGTCGAGGACATCGCCGACGCTGCCATGATCTTCTCGACTTCGCGGCTGAAGCCCTGGGGCGCAACGCATATCCAGCGCGGCGCGCTGGCCGCGGTGATCGCCGTCGCATTCCTGGCGACCGGGCTCTCGGTCACCTATCGCGTCGCCACCGGCGCGCTGGCCGGGCTGGTCGCGGTCAGCGCGGTCGCGGCGGTGACCGCGATCGTCGGCTTGCTGGTCGCGGCGCGCTCGCCGCGCACCGGGTCCGCGTGCGCGATCGCCGCGCTGGTGCCGATCGGCGCCGCGCTGGCATTGGCGGTGCCCGGACGGTTCGGGCCGGCGCACATCATGCTCGCCGCGGCCGGCGTCACCGCATGGTCGCTGATCGCCCTGATGGTGCCCGGCGCGGAGCGGGAGCGCATCGTCGGATTCTTCACCGCGACCGCGGTGGTGGGAGCGGGGGTGCTGCTGGCCGCCGGCGCGGAGGTGCTCTGGCAGCTGCGGCCGCTCGCCATCGGCTGCGGGCTGATCGTCGCGGCGCTGCTGGTCACCGTCGAGGCGGCTCAGCTCTCGGCGCTGTGGGCGCGCTTCCCGCTGCCGGTCATCCCGGCGCCCGGCGACCCGACCCCCTCGGCCCCCTCGTTGCGGGTGCTCGAGGACCTGCCGCGGCGGGTGCGGATCAGCGATGCCCATCAGAACGGATTCATCGCTGCCGCAGTGCTGCTCAGTGTCCTGGGCTCGGTGGCGATCGCGCTGCGCCCCGAGGCGTTGAGCGGCGTGGGCTGGTACATCGTGGGCGCCACGGCGGCAACATCCGTGCTACGCGCCCGGGTATGGGATTCGGCCGCGTGCAAGGCGTGGCTGCTCGCGCAGCCGTACCTGGCGGGCGGCGTCCTGCTGGTGATCTACACGGCGACCGGACGTTTCGGCGCCGCGCTGGGTGCGGCGCTGGTGCTCGTCGTGCTCGCCGTGGTGTGGATAGTGGTGGCCCTCAACCCGCGCATCGCCGAGCCGGAAAGCTACTCGCTTCCGGTGCGCCGGCTGGTGGGCTTCGTTGCGGCCGGGCTCGATGCGTCACTCATCCCCGTCATGGCTTACCTGGTCGGCATCTTCACTTGGATACTCAATCGATGATCCGGTCCGGATCGGCCTGTCTCGCAGCGGCTTTGGTGGCCGTGCTGTGGACGTGTCCGTCGGCGTTGGCCATCGATCAGCCGAAGGTCGATCCGGGCGTCCCGCCGCCGAGCGGGGCCCCCGGCCCCGTGCAGCCGATGGAGCAGCGCGGCCCGTGCAGCGTCTCCGGGGTCATCCCCGGCAGCGATCCCGCGGCCGTCACGCCCAGCCAGGCGACGCTGAATCTGTCGGGGGCATGGCAATTCTCGCGGGGTGACGGCCAGCTGGTGGCGGTGCTCGACACCGGTGTACGGCCGGGTCCGCGGCTGCCCAACGTCGATCCGGGCGGTGACTTCGTCGAGACGACCGACGGCCTGACCGACTGCGACGGCCACGGCACCCTGGTGGCCGGACTCATCGCCGGGCAGCCCGGCGAAGACGGCTTTGCCGGCGTGGCGCCCGCGGCGCGCGTGGTGTCGATCAGGACGACCTCGGCCAAGTACTCACCCCGCACCCCCGGCGGTGACCCGCTGCTGGCGCGGGCGGCGTCGGACGTCGCCACGCTGGGCCGCGCGATCGTGCACGCCGCCGACCTCGGCGCCCGGGTGATCGACATCTCCACGCTCACTTGCCTGCCCGCCGACCGGCCCGTCGACCAGGCCGCTCTCGGCGCGGCCATTCACTATGCCGCGGTGGAGAAGGATGCGGTGATCGTGGCCGCCGCCGGCAACACCGGACCGACCGGATCGGTCGCCGGCGGCACGTCCTGTGAGTCCAACCCGCTCACCGACCTGAGTCACCCGGACGATCCACGCAACTGGGCCGGTGTCACCTCGATCTCCATCCCGTCCGTGTGGCAGCCGTACGTGCTGTCCGTGGCCTCCCTGACACCGGACGGCCAGCCGTCGAAGTTCACCATGGCCGGGCCGTGGGTGGGCATCGCGGCGCCGGGCGAACGGATCGTGTCGGTCAGCAACGCCGACGGTGGCGGCCTGGCCAACGGGCTGCCCGACGAGCACCAGCAGCAGGTGGCCCTGAGCGGCACCAGCTACGCGGCCGGTTACGTGGCCGGCGTCGCCGCGCTGGTCCGCAGCAAGTACCCCGCGCTCAACGCCACCCAGGTCGTGCACCGCATCACCGCGACCGCCCACAACGGCGCCCGGGCGCCGTCCAACGTTGTCGGCACCGGCAGTGTGGACCCGGTGGCGGCCTTGACCTGGCAGCTGCCCGCGGGCAATCCGCAGCCCGCGGCCCCGGTCAAGCCGGTCGCCGTCCCGCCGGCACCCGCGCCCAAGGACACCACCCCGCGGATTGTCGCGATGGTTGGAACCGCCGCGCTGGCTGTGCTTGTCGCAGTCGCGGGCGCGGTCGCTGCCACCGCCACCCGCCGACGAAAGGACCCCACCCCGTGAGCCTGCAGCGCTGGACGCCCACCCCCGGACCCGGCCGAATCACGTTGGCGTTGCTGGCCGTCGTGCCGGCGGTGATGGCCTACCCCTGGCGGTCGCCGCGCGATTACTGGCTGCTCGGGATCGCCGCGGCCGTGGTGCTCGTGCTGTTCGGCGCCTGGCGCGGTTTGTATTTCACCACGCTGCTGCGCCGCCGGCTGGCGATCATGGGACGCGGCGACACGAGCGCACCCGAATCCGCTTCTGCCACCGCGACAACCGCGCTGCTGCGGGTCGGGGCGCCGGGCGGCGACGCGGCCGATGCGCTGCCGCTGCCCTTGATCGCCAGCTACCTGGACCGTTACGGCATCCGCGCGGACAAGATCCGAATCACCAGTCGCGACAACGCATCCGATGCATCCAGGCACGAGACGTGGATCGGGATCACGATATCGGCCGTCGACAACCTGGCCGCGCTGCGCGCCCGCTCCGCGCGCATCCCGTTGCACGAGACCGCGCAGGTGGCGGCGCGCCGGCTGGCCGACCACCTGCGGGAGCTCGGGTGGGAAGTCAACAGCGTCGCATCCGACGACGTCCCGCGGTTGCTCACCTCCAACCCGCGGGAGAGATGGTCCGCGGTGCAGCGCGGCACGTCGGATTACCTTGCCGCATACCGGGTTCAGGTGGGCCGGGAGTTGGCCGAGACGCTGGAGTCGATCCGGGCGTATCCGGCGCGGGAGACGTGCATGGCGCTGGAGATCGCCGGCGACGGCACCCACAACACCGTTGCGGCCGCGTGTGCCTTCCTGACCGACACGCCACCGCAGCGGACCGTGCCGCTGGCCGGGCTGATCCCGCAGCGCGGCAATCACCGGCCGGCGCTCGAGGCACTGGATCTGTTGTCCACGCGGCGGCTCGACGGGCACACCGATGCCCCGGCGTCCCTGCTGACGGAGCTGGACTGGCCGACCCTGGCGGCCGAGGAAAACGCTAGAACATGACGGTCTGCAGGAACGCGGTCATCCGGCGCAGATAGTCCAGCTGGCTCACGTGCAGCACGTGGCTGCCCGGAAACCAGTGCAGCGCACAGCGATCCCAATGCTCCCACAGCTTGACGGCATGATCCGGCGGTGCCATCCGATCGCCGAGCCCGGTGATGATCATCCGCCGGTCCTTGTCCAGCAACGGCCGATACGTCAGCGGGCAATGGTAGGACAGCCCGTCCCACAACTGGTCGCGGCTGATGTGCGACAACCGCAGCCCCAGCCGCACGAGCCTGTTGGCCGGAAACCATTCGTCGAACAGGGTTGCCGGGGTGACGACGGGACAGTTCGGGATGACGGCCTCGAGCCGGTCGTCGACCGAGGCCACCAGCGCCGAGGTGTACCCACCCAGCGATATGCCGGTCAGCGCGATCCGGTCGACCCCGGTACCGCGCAGGTAATCGATGATGGACCGGAAGTCGTGCACCGCCTGGGCCATGGCCTCCGCGAAGCCGCTGAGCCCGCCCGCGAAATAGCCGAAACCGCTGAACGGCGAGAGCCTTTCGGCGCGCTTGCCGTGAAACGGGAGGGTGTACATCAGGACGTCGTAACCGGACCGGTAATACCACGGCAGCGCAAAGAACCGCCCGTTGGCCAGATACGACGACCCCATGAAGCCGTGGATGACACACAGCGTGGGACGCGGCCCGTCGGCGTGGCGCCAGTGCTGTGCGCGCACGGTGTTGTTGGACCGCCACGCAGCCCATTGCTCGCGCATCGCGGGGTTGATGGCCGTGAAACTGCTTTCGAACGCGATGTTTTCCACCGTGCCGCCGGCGACCCACTCGGTCAGCGGGCTGGCCGTCCGTGACCTGACCCGCGGCGGTTTCGTCGGCGCGGGAAACGACTTCACCGGGTCTCGCTGCGCGCCCAGCTCGGCGTAGAAGTTCAGGTTTGCGCGCTCGGCGCCGGCATCGGTGTGCCGCAGGGAAGCGGCGAGCACGGCCGGGGCCACCGTCGCGGTCAGCAGTGACGACACCCAGGTGCGCAGGGCGAGGTCGCCGATGGCGGAGCCCTCGACTACCATGCGCTGGCGGGGGGACAACGCGGAATTCGGGGGCAATCCGCCGACGTCGACGGGTACGTCAGCGCCCTTGAATGCACCGGGAATGTCCGGAACGGGAATGGGCGGATCAATCGAAGTATCGGGCGCCACGAAAGCCGATGCTAACCGGCGGGCGCCGCTCCCGGGGCCAGTTGGGCGGCGCCGGGGCGCCATGCGGTAATACGGTTGGTCTGTCTGCCGACTAGCGACGGCGCGTTGATCAGGAGGATCGACATGTGGGATCCAGATGTCTACCTGGCCTTTGCGGACCATCGCAGCCGGCCCTTCTACGACCTGCTGTCACGGGTCGGGGCCGAGCGGGCCCGGCGGGTCGTCGATCTCGGTTGCGGGCCCGGCCACCTGACCAAGTACCTGTCGCGGCGCTGGCCGGAAGCGGTGATCGAGGCGATGGACACCTCGCCGGAGATGGTCGCCGCGGCAAGGGAACGCGGCATCGACGCCGTCGTCGGCGACTTACGGGACTGGAAGCCCAAGCCCGATACCGACGTGGTGGTCAGCAACGCCGCCCTGCATTGGGTGCCCGAGCATGCCGACCTGCTGGTCCGCTGGGTGCACGAGCTGCCCGCCGGTTCGTGGATCGCCGTCCAGATCCCGGGCAACTTCGAGACGCCGTCACACGCCACGGTGCGGACACTGGCCCGGCGTGAGCCCTATGCAAAGGTGATGCGGGACATACCGTTCCGCGTCGGTGCCGTGGTGCAGCCGCCGATTCAATACGCCAATCTGCTGCTCGACGCAGGATGCAAGGTCGACGTCTGGGAGACCACCTACCTGCACCAGTTGTCCGGTGACAATCCGGTGCTGGAATGGATCACCGGGACGGCGCTGGTTCCGGTGCGCGAGCGGCTGAGCGCCGAAGACTGGGAGCGATTCCGCGAGGAACTCATCCCGCTGCTCGACGACGCCTACCCGCCCCGGAGCGACGGCACGACGATCTTCCCGTTCCGGCGGGTGTTCATCGTCGCCGAGGTCGGCGGCTCGCGGCGCTCCGCCGGCTAGCCGCTCGCTTCCTTCTCGATGCCGCGTTCGGCGGCGATCGCCGACCGGGAGGTCGGCTTCATCCGGTGAATCTTGAGGTACGTCTCGGTGTAGCGCGCGGAGATGCGGGTGCCGGCGAACTCCGAAGGGATGACGTCACCGGTGCGCTGGCGCCAATCATGAAGTCGGACAGCCAAATCCGCGGCGATCTCGTCCGCATCCCCGTCGTCACCGGCGAGCAGGTTGGTGGTCTCGGTGGGGTCGGTGCGCAGATCGTAGAGTTCGCGCTGCGGGCGCGGCCCGGTGACCAAGGGTGCCACGGCCATCCCGGACGGGCTCTCCTCGATGTCCAACGGCAGGTCGAGCAGCGGCCGGGGCGCATAGTTCTCGATGTAGCTGTACTCCTTGGTGCGAATCGCGCGGATCGGATCGAAGGAGTCGTGATAAGTCTTCGTCGTGTACACGTGGTCTCGGACCGGCACGGCATGCGGGTTCGGCTCGACGAGGGCGCGCGCGTGCGACACCCCGTCGACATCGTCGGGAACGTCGAGACCCAGCAGGCCCAGCAGCGTCGGCAGCAGGTCCACGCCGGAAAACAGTTCGTCGTAGACGCGCGGGGCGAGTGCCCGCCTGGCGGGGGGCCGGATGATCATGCCGATGCCGGTTCCCGCGTCGTAAAGCGTGGATTTCGCGCGCGGGAACGCCGGACCGTGATCGGTGAAGAACACCACCCAGGTGGTGGCGTCCATCCCGGTTTCGGCCAGCGTGTCCAGCAGCCGGCCGACGGCGGCGTCGGCCGTCGCGATCGCCCCGTAGAAGCTGGCCAGGTCGCCGCGCACGTCGGGGGTGTCGGGTAGGTAGTCGGGCGGGTCAACCTCGGCGGTGTCCGCCGGCTCGTAGCGGTCCCGCGGATAAGGCCGGTGCGTCTCGAAGAAGCCGGCGGTCAACAGGAACGGTTGGCCCCCGAGATCCTCGTCGCCGTCACGCAGCCATTCGGCCGTCTTGTCCACC
>NZ_LZKF01000134.1:0-12380 GCF_001672665.1 Mycobacterium sp. E2238
CACTTCTTGCGCTGGCTCACCATCTGGCACGCCACGGTCGACGACATGTACCGCGGACCGGCCGCGGACCGGGCGAAGGTTCAGGCCGCCAGGATCGCCTGGGCCATGCACCGCCGGCTGACCGGACTCGATGCGCCCGAACTGCTCGCCACCGTCGCCCCCTGATCAGCCGTGGCTGATCCGCAGCAGCTCGGCCAGGTTGGGCAGCTTGACGCGGGGGCGGCCGTGCGGCTCGCCGGCCGCCCGCTCATGGCGGTCGATGATCTCCCAGTGCGCCGAGGTCACCAGCTTGGGCTGGCGTGAGGCGAGCCACTCGGCCAACTTGTCGGCGTGGTCCTTGGGGAACTCGGCCATGCCGCCTTCTTTCGCGCGGTCCAGGTCGGCGAGCAGGGTGTCGACCGTGTCCTGGGAGTCCTTCTTATTGGTGCCGATGACACCGGTCGGCCCGCGCTTGATCCAACCGACGACATATTCGTTGCGGCTACCCTCCACCCGGCCCGCGGCGTTGGGGATCGTCGCCGTCTTCTCGTCGAACGGCAGCCCCGGCGTCGGCACACCGCGGTAGCCGACCGACCGCACCACCAGCTGAACCGGCAACTCCTCGCGCTCGCCGGTGTCCTTGGCCGACACCCGCCCGTTCTCGTCGGTCACCAGTTCGTTGCGGCCCAGCACGATCCGCTCCACCCTGTCCTCGCCCTTGATCTCGATGGGCGAGGTCATGAAACGCAGCACGATCCGGCGGTGACCGGGGCGCGGCTCGCGCTGTGCATAGCCACGGAGCACGTTGATGTTCTGCTTGGCCGTCTTGCCGGCCGCGGCGGCGTCCTCGTCGGTGATGCCCTCCAGCTGGGCGGGATCGACGATCACGTCGACGCCTTCGAGGTCTCCCAGCTCACGCAGTTCGAGGGTGGTGAAGGCGGTCTGCAGGGGCCCGCGCCGGCCGAGGACCACCACTTCCTCGACGCCGCACGGCCGCAGTGACTCGAGCGCGTGATCGGCGATGTCGGTGGCGCCCAGCACGTCGGGATCGGTGACCAGGATGCGTGCCACGTCGAGTGCAACATTGCCGTTGCCGACCACCACGGCGCGGGCGCCCGAAAGGTCGGGCGTCGCCTCCTCGAAGCTGGGATGCGCGTTGTACCAGCCGACGAAGTCGACGGCGGCGACACTGCCCGGCAGGTCCTCCCCGGGGATGTTGAGCGCGCGGTCGGACTGCGCACCGACGGCATAGACGACGGCGTCGTAGCGTTCGGCCAGCTCACTGGACTGCACGTGCTCACCGACCACCACGTTGCCGAAGAACCGGAAGCGGGGATCTTCGGCGGTCTTTTCGAACTGCTTGCTGATCGATTTGATCTTCGGATGGTCGGGTGCGACGCCGGAGCGCACCAGCCCCCACGGGGTGGGCAGCATTTCCAGCATGTCGACGGCCACATCGATGTCCTCGGACGCATCGGCCGCCTTCAGCAGGGAGGACGCGGCGAAGAATCCCGACGGTCCGGAGCCGACGATTGCAACGTGGTATGGGCGCATACTCGACCTTCTATTCGTGCCCGGTTAGCGCGCGGGGGGCTGTCGGCGCGCAGCGCGGGGCGCACATGATCGTGACTCGATGCTAAACGCATGACCGCTGGTCGTGGCCTGAGCACTCGCCGGGAGCCGATGCGCTTGGCGGGTCCCGGTAACGTTGTCCGCTGTGGAACCCGATCGTCAAGCCGATATCGCCGCCCTTGACTCCACCCTGACCACGGTGGAGCGGGTGCTCGATGTGGACGGTCTGCGCGGTCGCATCGAGAAGCTCGAACACGAGGCGTCCGATCCTCAATTGTGGGATGACCAGGCCCGCGCGCAGCGGGTGACCAGTGAGTTGTCACACGCCCAAGGGGAGCTGCGGCGGATCGAGGAGTTGCGGGGACGCCTCGACGACCTGCCGGTGCTCTACGAGCTGGCGACCGAGGAGGGTGCGGCGGACGCGCTCGCCGAGGCGGACGCGGAGCTCAAGGCGCTGCGGGCGGATATAGAGGCGACCGAGGTGCGCACCCTGCTCTCGGGGGAGTACGACGAGCGCGAGGCGCTGGTCACCATCCGATCGGGGGCCGGCGGGGTGGACGCCGCCGACTGGGCCGAGATGCTGATGCGGATGTACATCCGGTGGGCCGAGCAGCACAAGTACCCCGTCGAAGTGTTCGACACTTCCTATGCCGAGGAGGCGGGCATCAAGAGTGCGACCTTCGCGGTGCACGCTCCGTTCGCGTATGGCACGTTGTCGGTCGAGCAGGGCACCCACCGATTGGTGCGGATCAGCCCGTTTGACAACCAAAGTCGACGTCAAACGTCGTTCGCCGAAGTCGAGGTTCTTCCGGTGGTGGATACCACCGACCACATCGACATTCCGGAAGGCGATGTGCGCGTGGATGTTTACCGCTCCAGCGGTCCCGGCGGCCAATCCGTGAACACCACCGACTCGGCGGTTCGTTTAACCCACATCCCAACGGGTATCGTCGTGACTTGCCAGAACGAAAAATCGCAACTGCAGAACAAGATCTCGGCGATGCGCGTGCTTCAGGCAAAGTTGTTGGAGCGCAAGCGTTCCGAAGAACGCGCGGAGCTGGACGCGTTGAAAGGCGAAGGCGGCAGTTCGTGGGGCAACCAGATGCGCTCCTACGTCCTGCACCCCTATCAGATGGTCAAGGACCTGCGGACCGAGTACGAGGTCGGCAATCCGGCGGCTGTCCTGGACGGAGACATCGACGGGTTCCTGGAAGCGGGAATCCGGTGGCGCAACCGAAAAGATGACGACTAATACAACTCTTCTCGCCTCGTTGAAGGCGCTGGGCTGGCACGACTTCTGGCGCGGTGACGTCGGGCAATGGATCATCACCCGCGGTCTGCGGATCGTGATGGTGCTGATCGTGGCGGTGCTGGCGGCCCGGTTCGTCAACTGGGTCGCGCAGCAGGTGACCCGTCAGCTCAACCTGGGCTTCGCCGAGAGCGACGCGCTGGTGCGCTCGGAAGCCTCGAAGCACCGTCAGGCTATGGCGTCGGTGATCTCCTGGGTGTCGGTGGTGCTCATCGGCATCTGGGTGATGATGCAGATCGCCGACGTGCTGCAGTTCTCGGTGGGCGGACTGGTCGCGCCGGCCACCGTGGTCGGCGCCGCGCTGGGTTTCGGCGCGCAGCAGCTGGTGCGAGACCTGCTCTCCGGTTTCTTCATCCTGGCCGAACGGCAGTACGGATTCGGAGACCTGGTCACGCTTACCGTCGTTTCCGCGACGGAGGCCAGCGGCACCGTCGAGAACGTGACGCTGCGGGTGACCCGGCTGCGCTCGCCGGACGGCGAGGTGTTGACCATCCCGAACGGCCAGATCGTCAAGGTGGTCAACCTGTCCAAGGATTGGGCGCGCGCGGTGGTGGACATCCCGGTGTCCACGAGCGCCGACCTGAACCGGGTCAACGAGGTCTTGCACCAGGAATGCGATCGCGCCATGGATAACCCGGTGTTGGGCGAATTGCTGTTGGACGCCCCCACGGTGATGGGCGTGGAGAGCATCGAAGTCGACACCGTCACCCTGCGGCTGGTGGCCCGGACCCTGCCCGGCAAGCAGTTCGAAGCGGGCCGGCAGCTGCGTGTCCTGGTCATTCGGGCGCTGGCCCGCGTGGGCATCGTGACCTCGGCGGACGCGACGGTGGGCCTGGTGGAAGACCCGTCGGTCCCGGCCGCCCAGGCCGCCGAAGAGCGAATCGACAATGACGTGCAAGGTGCGGTGCAGAAGCGTTGAAGTTCACCCTGAGCATCTTCGAGAAGCGCAGCGAGGACTCGGATGCGGACCGTCGCTGGCCGCACTACATGTTCGGCGGGCGAGTTCGCACGTCGACCTTGGTGTTGATCGTCGCTTTCTTCGTCGTGTGGTGGGTCTACGACACCTACCGTCCGGAACCGGCGCCCAAGCCGCCGGCGCAGCAAGTGGTACCTCCGGGTTTCGTGCCCGACCCCAACTACACCTGGGTGCCGCGCAGCCGCGTGCAGCAGCCGCCGCCCACCGCCACGTACACGCCGACGCCGACGAGCACGCCGCCGCCACCACCGCCCCCACCGCCGGTGACGACGACCACGACGACGCCGCCGGTGCAGCTGCCGCAGCTGCCCTGCCTGCTGCCGCCGCCCTTCTGCCCACCCAGCACGAGCGCCACCACACCGCCGCCTCAGCTACCGCAGCCGGGGCCCGGGCCGGCGCCTAGTTCACCGCTGCCGGCCAGTTGACTTGGCTTGCCAGCGAAATTCACGGCTACACTGGCGTGCCGTGATGATCACCCTGGACCATGTCAGTAAGAAGTACAAAGCGTCGGCGCGTCCGGCGTTGGAGGACGTCAACGTCAAAATCGACAAGGGTGAATTCGTCTTCCTGATCGGCCCGTCGGGCTCCGGCAAGTCGACGTTCATGCGGCTGCTGCTCGGCGAGGAGAACCCGACCACCGGCGACATCCGGGTGTCGAAGTTCCACGTCAACAAGCTGCGCGGTCGTCACGTGCCGAAGCTGCGTCAGGTGATCGGGACCGTCTTCCAAGACTTTCGCCTGTTGCAGCAGAAGACCGTCTACGAGAACGTCGCCTTCGCCCTGGAGGTGATCGGCAAACGGACCGACGCGATCAACCGCGTGGTGCCCGAGGTGCTGGAAACCGTCGGCTTGTCCGGCAAAGCCAACCGACTGCCACACGAGCTGTCCGGTGGCGAGCAGCAACGCGTCGCAATCGCGCGCGCGTACGTCAACCGGCCCCTGGTGCTGCTGGCCGACGAGCCAACCGGGAATCTCGACCCGGATACCAGTAAGGACATCATGGATTTGTTGGAGCGGATCAACCGCACGGGGACGACGGTGCTGATGGCGACCCACGACCACCACATCGTCGACTCGATGCGTCAGCGCGTCGTTGAGCTGTCGCTGGGACGCCTGGTCCGCGACGAGCAGCGCGGCATCTATGGGATGGACCGCTAAGTGCGCTTTGGCTTCCTATTCAACGAGGTCCTGACCGGGCTGCGTCGCAACGTCACGATGACGGCCGCCATGATCCTCACGACGGCGATCTCCATCGGCCTGTTCGGGGGCGGTCTGCTGGTGGTCCGGTTGGCCGACAACTCGCGGGAGATCTATCTCGACCGGGTCGAGACACAGGTGTTTCTCACCGACGACATCTCCGCCAACGACGCGACGTGCGCGTCTGGCCCGTGTAAAGCGCTGCGGGACAAGATCGATGCCCGACAAGACGTCAAATCGGTGCGCTTTGTCAACCGGCCGGACGCCTACAACGACGCGATCAAGAAGTTCCCGGAGTTCAAGGACGTGGCCGGCAAGGAATCGTTTCCCGCGTCGTTCATCGTCAAACTGAACAACCCTGAACAACATTCGGAGTTCGATGCGGCGATGCAGGGTCAGCCCGGCGTGCGCAGCATCCTCAATGAAAAGGATTTGATCGACCGGTTGTTCGCCGTTTTGGACGGTTTGCGTAATGCCGCGTTCGCCGTCGCCCTGGTGCAGGCCGTCGGGGCAATCCTGCTGATTGCCAACATGGTCCAAGTCGCCGCGTACACGCGGCGCACCGAGATCGGGATCATGCGGCTGGTCGGCGCCAGCCGCTGGTACACCCAGCTGCCGTTCCTGGTGGAGGCGATGCTGGCCGCGGCGATCGGTGTGGCCATCGCGGTCGTCGGCTTGGTCCTGGTGCGGGCGTGGTTCCTGGACAACGCGCTAAGCCAGTTCTATCAAGCGCATTTGATCGCGAAGGTCGACTATGCCGACATCCTCTACATCTCACCGTGGTTGTTCCTGCTCGGCGTGTCGATGGCCGGCCTGACCGCCTACGCGACGCTGCGCCTCTACATCCGGCGGTAGCTGTGGCCAAAGATCCCGGCCGGGCCAAGGCGGCGGGCGGCAAGCGCGGCAGCAAACAGATCATTGCCACCAATCGCAAAGCGCGGCATAACTATTCGATCCTCGAGGAGTTCGAGGCCGGAGTGGCTTTGCAGGGTACAGAGGTGAAAAGCCTGCGCCAGGGCCATGCTTCCCTTGCCGACGCGTTCGCAACCGTCGACGACGGCGAAGTGTGGTTGCGCAACTTGTACATTCCGGAGTATCAGCACGGTAGCTGGACCAACCATGAGCCCCGTCGCAATCGAAAGTTGTTGTTACATAGGGCACAAATTGACCGCCTGGTCGGAAAGATACGAGATGGTAACCTCGCCCTCGTGCCGATGTCTCTGTATTTCTCCGAAGGAAAGGTCAAGGTCGAGCTCGCGTTAGCGCGCGGCAAGCGAGCGCACGACAAACGTCAGGACATGGCCCGCCGCGATGCCCAGCGCGAAGTGGTCCGTGAATTGGGTCGCCGAGCCAAGGGCATGAACTGATCGGGGCCGCTTACGCCCAGCTGTCGGCCGTTACGTACGGCGTCAGCGATTTTGTGGGCGGTGTAGCCGCTCGACGGGTAGCCGCGCTGCGCGTGATGCTGGTGGTCTATCCGATCGAGACAATCTTGCTGGGCGCGCTGGCGCTCGCCGTGGGCGGGCCGGTCGCGGGCGGCGCCGTCTTCTGGGGCTGCCTCTACGGCGTCGGAATGGCCGTCGGAATGTGGGCGTTCTTCGCCGCGCTGGGCGCCGGCCCCATCTCGGTCGTCTCACCGTTGGCGGCGGTCCTCAACGCCGCCGTGCCGGTGGCGGTCGGTGTGGCGCTGGGGGAGCGGCCGGGCCCGGGGGCCTCGGTGGGCGTCGTGCTGGCTCTGGTCGCGGTCATGCTGGTGAGCCGCGAGGCCACTGCCGAAGGTGTCACGCCGTATCGGTTCACCCCTAAGGTCGCGTGGCTGACGCTGCTGGCCGGCTCCGCGATGGGGCTGAACCTGGTCTTTCTCCACCAGGCGCCGCACGCGTGCAAACTTTGGCCGCTGGTGTTCGCCCGGCTCTCGGCCACCGTGGTGATCTTCGTGATGGCCGCGGCCAGCAAGAATCTGCGGGCGCCGCGCGGGAAGCCGCTGAAGTTGGCCTGGGCCGTGGCGGTGCTGGACATCTGCGCCAACGTGACCATGCTGCTGGCGCTGCACACCTGGTTGCTGTCGCTGGCCAGCATCATGATCTCGCTTTACCCGGCGGCCACGGTCGTGCTGGCGATGGTGGTGCTGCGCGAGCGGCTGACCCGCTGGCAGGGGTTCGGCATGGTGATGGCCATGGGGTCCGTGGCCATGATCGCCGCCAGCTGACGGCGGCGCCTGTCGATGAGGTAGCCCATCGGCCTACGATCCGAGCATGGCCGATCGCCCTGTCACCAAGCTTGACAAGTCCGAGGTGCTCGCTGGTTTGTTCGCGGTGTGGGACGACATCACCGCGCTGCTGGACGGGCTGCCGGAAGCGGAATGGCAGGCGGCCAGTCCGCTGCCCGGCTGGGACGTCAAGGCGCTGGTGGCGCACATGATCGGCACCGAATCCTTCCTCGCCGGTGTCCCCGCGCCCCAACCCGACATCGACGTCTCATCGCTCGAGCACGTCCACCACGACATCGGCGTGATGAACGAGTGCTGGGTGCGTCACCTGGCCGCCGAATCCGGCGCGGACGTCCTCAAACGCTTCAAGGACATCACCGACGACCGGCGCAAGGCGCTGACGGGCATGTCGGCCGAGGAGTGGGACGCCGTGACGCTGACGCCGGTGGGTCCCGAAAGCTACGGGCGGTTCATGCGGGTCCGGGTGTTCGACTGCTGGATGCACGAGCAGGACATCCGCGAGGCGCTGCGGTGGCCGCCGTCCGACGACCAGCTCGTTGGGGCCGCGTCGGCACTCTCGCTCGACGAGATCGCCGGCACGATGGGCTACGTGGTCGGCAAGCGGGCCAAAGCGCCGGAGGGTTCGCGGGTCTTGTTCGAGCTGACCGGCCCGCTTTCCCGCACCATCCGCATCAGCGTCGATGGCCGGGCCCAACTGGTCGACGACTTCGGCGGCCAGGAGCCGACGGTGACGATTCGGCTGGACGGGTTGCAGTTCACCCGGCTCGCCGGCGGGCGGCCGATGTGCCCGTCCCGGTCGCAGGACATCGACCTCGGCGGCGACAAAGAGGTGGCCGCCCAGGTCGTCGAGCGGCTGAACTTCGTGATCTGATCGCAGCTCGGGACCGGAACATAACTCCGTTGCCGCGCGTTGATAGCGGCGTACCATAGATTGTCCTGCCGAAAATCGGCGGGGATGAGCGATAGACATGGGGCTGAAAGGTTTCGACATCGCGCATCGAATCAAGGGAAGCGTGCCGGTGCAGGCAAGAGACCACCGTAAGCGTCGTTGCAACCATATAAGCGCCGATTCACATCAGCGCGACTACGCTCTCGCTGCCTAAGCGACAGCTAGTCCGTCAGACCGGGAAAGCCCTCGACCCGGAGCCTGGCGTCAGCTAGAGGGATCAACCGATGAGTTCGGTCGCGGGACTCATCGGGACACCAACAGCGACTGGGATCGTCATCCTGGCTGGTTCGCGTGACCGGGAGATCCGAGCAGAGGCATAGCGAACTGCGCACGGAGAAGTCTTGAGGGAATGCCGTTGGACCCGGGTTCGATTCCCGGCAGCTCCACCAAAGGGCCGCAGAGATGCGGCCCTTTTCATGTGCCAACCGATGGCCCTGGATCGAATGCTTCGACCCGGTGCGTCCAATGGACGATCCTTACCTCATCATGAGCAGTAATTCTGGCGCACAGGTGGGATCGGTACGAGTACGAGGAGCGCCCATGCGCGGCGAACGATTGCTTCGACGGATCGCCATCGCCGGTGTAGCGGGCTTGGCGGCATGTAGCAACACGACGACCAACTCCACCACGGGCAGCGGTAACGCATCGATACCCGCAGGGCCGCTGTCGATCACCAGCGAGCCGTTCGGTCAGGTGGGTGAGACGCCCGTGCGCCGCTATACGCTCACCAGCGGGCACGGCATGAGGGTGCGAATCCTGACCTACGGCGGCATCGTTCAGTCGATCGAGGTCCCGGATCGCACCGGAGGTATGGGCAATGTGGTACTGGGTTTTCCCACCCTGGACGGCTACCTGAACAACACCGGATCCGCCAAGACCTACTTCGGCGCGATCGTCGGCCGCTATGGCAACCGGATCGCCAAGGGGGCATTCTCGTTGAACGGCAACGAGTATCACTTGCCGATAAACAATAACGGCAACAGCCTGCACGGCGGCACCGCGGGTTTCGATACCAAGGTATGGCAGACCGACCAGCAGAACGACAGCGGCAGCGTGGGCTTGAAGCTTCAATATGTCAGTCCCGCAGGCGAAATGGGCTATCCGGGGACGCTGACGACAACCGTCACTTACACCGTGACCGAGAAAAACGAACTGCGCATCAACTACCACGCGACCACCGATGCGCCGACCGTGATCAACCTGACCAACCACAGCTACTTCAACCTGGCGGGTGAGGACACGCGCGACGTGTATGACCAGAAGGTCACCATCCACGCCGACAATTACACGCCGACTGACCCCACTCAGATCCCGACCGGGCAGGTAGCCCCGGTGCGGGGCACACCGTTCGACTTCACCTTGCCGACCGCGATCGGCGCGCACATCACCGCGAACGACCCGCAGCTGTTGCTGGCCCACGGTTACGACCACAACTGGGTGATCAACCGCGGCAACACCACGGGTCTGGTGCTAGCGGCCAGGGCCGAGGACCCGCAGACGGGGCGCACCCTGACCGTCTCCACAACCGAGCCCGGCGTGCAGTTCTACACGTCCAACTTCATCGCGGGCGCGTTCACGGGCGCCAGCGGGCACATCTACCGGCAGGGCGCGGGATTCACGATGGAGACTCAGCACTACCCGGACTCGCCGAATCACCCGAACTTCCCGACCACCACGCTCAACCCGGGCCAGACCTACGATTCGACAACCGTTTTCGCCTTCGGCACCGTATAGGCGCCTGTGCGGGCGCCTATCTGCGATCGGGCCTCACCCGAACCCACCTTTGCCCCGACCGTGCTGCCGTTCGCCGGCCAACCAAGCATCGTGGCTGTGACCGCGAATGTGGCCGGTAGACGGCGGCGGCAACGTCTACGTCACCGAGTACAAACGGGTGCTGAAGTTGCCTCGCGGGCGATGGCATGCCATGTGGTCGGCCTCGCGCAGGTGGTTTCCGAGCCTCGGGCATCGGACGCTCAGTTCTCAAACTTGAGTCATGATTCGTCTCATTAGATATGGGACGGGAACCTTTGTCGGCGCCTCAGCCCGGCTCCACCACCGTCGACCACCACTTGAACAGCGGGGCCAGATCGTGGCCTTCGGCCCAGGCGAGCATTCGACCGGAGTCTGTCGTCCACAACACGACCGGGTGATCGCCTTCGCCGAATGCCGCATGCAACAGTCCCGGCTTGCGTACGTCGCCCCGTCGTAGGCTACGGAAAAAGTGTCCCCTGGGACCCGCCCCGTTGCTCCCAACTGTGAGAGCTGCCAACCGGGCGGCGACCACACCAAGGGCAACCACCATGAGCTTTCATCGCCGGACCGGCGCGCCGAGGCCGTCAAGGCGGCCCACAGGGTCGTTCCGAAATCGACTTCGAAGCGACGACATGACATGCAAGCCGTGACCGCACACCCGATTTCTGGTCCGCTCGGCGCGGCTGTCGTTGCAGCGTGGGCGTCGCTGACCGCCGCCTCGTCCCTGCCATCCGCTACCGCGGCTCCCTGCTCCGACGTCGACGTGGTTTTCGCCCGGGGCACATCCGAGCCCCCTGGCGTCGGGGGGGTCGGACAGTCATTTGTGGATTCGCTGCGTTCGCGAGTCGGACCGAGGACTGTCAGCGTCTACCCGGTCAACTACCCCGCCACCAACAATTTCCGTACTTCCATCGCTGCCGGCGCCAATGACGCGAGCGCTCATGTCCAGTCCATGGCGGCAAACTGTTCGAACACCAGGATGGTCCTCGGTGGGTACTCCCAGGGTGCGGCCGTGGTCGACGTCATCACCACGCAGATGCCACCCGGTGTCGCCAATCATGTCGCCGCCGTCGCTGTCTTCGGAAATCCGTCGGCGTCGGGCACATTTGCACGGACGATGGCAGCCGGCGCGCTTCCCACCATTGGTCCGCTATACGCCCCGAAAACGATCGACATGTGTATGCCCGGGGATCCGATTTGCACGCGTGGTGTGACCATGGCACCGCATGGTCAGTACATCCAGTCGGGTATGACAAACCAGGCGGCGACATTCGTCGCGGGCCGGTTGTAGGGACGAATCAGTCGTCTTCGCCGATGCGCTTCGAGACTGAAGCATCTGCAGGTCACAACCAGTTTCTGGCGATTCGATTGCCGGCAGCTCCACTGAGAATGTGCTGTTCAGAGCGGTAGATGGGGGACGCGCCGCAACTAGGTCAAGACACCTGGGTTGGATTACGCCCGAGGTGAGCGGCTTTAATCGTCATACGACGCGATGTCACGTAGGGCACGCCCGACACCGCAGTACGAAACGCGTAACAGATGAGCGAGGGAGGGGCTCTCATGACCTATCGCCGTCTTGCTTGGGTGCTCGGCGCGGTGGCGGTGGTGGCGGCGGCCATCATTCCCGTCCAGGCCCATGGCGAGCCGCCGACGAAGTGTCTGACCAACACTCCCAAGGGCAAGCAGGTCTACGTGCCCTGCGATCTACTCAACGCCGGCGCCAATTTCCCGCCCGGGCAGCGTTGTCCTCCGCCGCTCGAGCAGTACCCGAAAGATGTGGCGGACTGGTGTGGCGAAGGCCCGGGCCTTGCGAGTACGACGCCTACGACTCCTACGACTCCGACGAGCCCGACGAGCCCGACGAGCCCGACGAGCCCAACGCGGCCTACGAGTAGTGCGACCTCGACCAGTCCGACCAGTTCTACGACCCCGACGAGTCCTACGAGTTCTGCGACCTCGACGAGTCCCACGACTCCTGCGACCTCGACGAGTCCCACGAGCCCGGCGGCCCCGGCCGATGCAGGGCTTCCACCGGCAACTCGCGGTTGATCACCTGTTCGGCGACCACGCACATTTGCGTCCTGGTATTGCGTGAGATTCCGCGGAGCACTGCCAAGGATTGCGCGGCGTCGGAGAGCGGGAATGCCTGGATCTGAGCGCGCGCATGCTCGCCGCGGTGAAGCGGGCACAGGCCAGGGCGCTCACCGAACTTGCGGAATTACCCGGCGACTGCGGACAGGCCGGCTAGAAGCAATGACCGACAGCGCCAATTCGAGTCAATTCTGGCCCGGAGAAGTCATCGCGCAAGCCACCGACATCATCAGCGAGCGCTTCAAACTCGACGCCGCGCAATCCTTGGCAGTGCTCCGCGGAATCTCACGCAATACCAGGACGCAAATGTGCGTGGTCGCCGAAC
>NZ_LZKF01000135.1:0-2601 GCF_001672665.1 Mycobacterium sp. E2238
AGAGCTGCGCTAGGTAATCGATCCGGTCCGTGCACCGGGCCCAGCTCTAACCTCCGAACGCAAAAGTTCCGAACCTCCATGAGGTTCGGAACTTCGCGCTGCCCTCTGGACGAGTCAAGATCCCTTGGCGTAGCGGGTCAGGAACCCGGCCGCCGCGACCACCGAGACCGCACCGATCACGCCCCATAGCACCAGTTGGAAGACCATCGACCCCAGGAACCAGCCGAATGTCATCCCGATGTAGAGGGCCCAGATCAGCCGGAAGGCGCTCCACAGCGCCACCGCGCCGGCGCTGAGCCCTATGTAGAGGCTGCGCTGCCGGTCCACCCGATTGATCTGCTCTTCGATGCTGGCCGGGACGATCTTCATTTCTGACTTCCTTTCGTGGGGCGCCGCCGGACTGGCGTCGTCGTTGGGCCAAGTACAGACCCCCGGATCGGCTACCGATCCCAACCCGCCACGCGCGGAAGCCGCGCCTTCTCCTTACCCCTTGCGCCCCCAGGGCTGAGTCGGTCAAATGGTCCTGATGATGAACCCGATCAAGCTCGCCGAGCAGGTCGCCGAATCGGTTCTGGCGGTAGGAGGCATTCGCGTTGGCCTCGAGGAACCGAAATACACGCGCCATCCGCTCACCGACAGCGTCGAGATACGCCGCTACGGTCCGCGGATTGCCGCCGAGACGACAGTCGACGCCGACGAAAACCGCGCTCGTGACATGGGGTTCCGACGGCTGGCGGGATACATATTCGGCGGCAATCGGGGCAACGAATCGATCTCGATGACGGCACCCGTCAGCCAGCAACCGGGCCGGGCCGGCCAGCAGATCGCGATGACCGCGCCCGTCGTCCAGTCCGCCGGCCCCGAGAGTGGCTGGGTGATTCGGTTCTTCATGCCGCAGAAGTGGACGATGGAGACCCTTCCCGCGCCCAAAGATGATCGAGTCCGCCTCGTCAGCGTGCCGCCCGCGACCATAGCCGTGCTGCGATTCAGCGGTGATCGCAGCCCCAAGGCGGTCGCATCTCGCACCGATGAGCTCCTGAAAACATTGCGGGACAACGGGATCAAGACCACCGGGGAGGCGGAGGCCTGGTTCTACGATCCGCCTTGGACGCTGCCGATGCGGCGGCGCAACGAGATCGCGATTCCGATCGATCCGGCTTCGGCACCGGCCTAGCCGCTCGGCACCGACGGCGCGTGGGCATCTACATCCGGCGCTGAGCCGGTTACGGTTTGGCGTGATGACGAATCGACACGGCCAGAAGGTGGATGCCAGGCTGCTGACCGGTGTTTCGGAAACGGCGCTGCTGACCCTCTACGGCAGGGCATACCAGGCCGGGCACCCGGACCCGATCATCGACGATCCGATGGCCATCAAATTGGTGGAGTCCTTCGACTTCGACTTCGAAAAGTTCGGGCGCAGAGGCCAGGAGATGGCGCTGCGCTCGCTGGCCATCGACCGATGTGCGACCGAATACCTGACCGCGCACCCCCGGGCGACGGTGGCCGCGCTTGCCGAAGGTTTCCAGACGTCCTTCTGGCGCTTGGACCGCGCGCTACCCGGCGCACAATTCAGTTGGCTGTCGGTGGATTTGCCTGAGGTCATCGACCTTCGGCAACGGCTGCTGCCGCCCTCGCCGCGGATCACTCACCTCGCGCAGTCCGCCCTCGACTACAGCTGGATGGACAAGGTGGACACCGCCAACGGCGTGTTCATCACCGCCGAAGGACTGCTGATGTACCTGCAGCCCAATGAGGCGCTGGGACTGATTACTCAGTGCGCCAAGCGCTTTCCCGGCGGATGGATGTTCTTCGACCTACCGCCCACGATCGTCAAGAAGGTCGCGCGAAGGGGGCTGCGTTCGTCCAAGCGCTACCGGGTACCGCCGATGCCCTTCAGCCTCTCGGTGCGTCAACTGGCGAAGCTCGCGGAATCCGTGCCGGGGATCCGTGGGGTGCACGACGTACCGATGCCCGCCGGACGGGGCTTGTTCTTTGGGAAGCTGTATCCCGCGTTTTGGCGTTTCCCGCCCGCGAAGCCGTATCGCGGTGTCTTCGCCCTACTCGAATTCGGCTGAGGTCAGCCGACCTTGACCACCAGCTTGCCGACGTTCTTGCCGTCGAAGAGCATGTTGATCGCAGTCGGGAGCTGCTCGAAGCCCTCGACGACGGTCTCGAGCGGCGTGAGCTTCCCGGCCTCGATCAGGCCCGCGATTTCCGTCATCGCTTCGGGCGCGCGCCCGAAGTGGTCGAGCACGATGAAACCCTGCAAGGTGGCGCGCTGAATGAGCAGGTTGCCGAACGCGCGCGGACCCGGCGGGGGATCGGCCGCGTTGTAGCCGGAGATCAGGCCGCACAGCGCGACGCGGGCGCCGATGTTGAGGCGCGCGAAGATCGCGTCCATCAGGTCGCCACCGACGTTTTCGAAGTCGACGTCGATGCCATTCGGTGTCGCCGCTGCCAGCTGGGCGGCCCAGTCGTCGGCGCGGTGGTCGACGGCCGCGTCGAAGCCGAGCTGGTCGGTGAGCAGCTCGCACTTCTCGGGACCACCCGCGATCCCGACGACACGAGCCCCGGCGGCCTTGGCGAGTTGGCCGGCGACCG
>NZ_LZKF01000136.1:0-35788 GCF_001672665.1 Mycobacterium sp. E2238
GACGGGTGGCGCGCGGCCAGATCCTCTACGACGCACCCGAGGTCGTCGTCCCGATGCTGGTTCCCGACGGCGCGCACACGTATCCCGACGCCGCCCGCACCGACGCCGAGCACACGATGTTCACCGTCGCCGTCGGGGCGGCCGTGCAGGCGCTGCTCGTCGCGTTGGCCGTGCGGGGGGTGGGCAGCTGCTGGATCGGCTCCACGATCTTCGCCGCCGACCTGGTGCGCGCCGAGCTCGACCTGCCGGCCGATTGGGAGCCGTTGGGCGCCATCGCGATCGGCTACCCCGAGGAACCCGCCGGGCCGCGTGACCCGGCGGACGCCGGGGATTTGTTGATCCGCAAGTGATACTGGCCCCATGAAAACGTTCGCGGGCAAGGCGGCGGCATCCGCCGACAAGGTCCGCGGCGGCTACTACACACCGGCGCCCGTCGCCCGGTTCCTGGCCCGCTGGGTGCGCGGCGCCGGACCGCGCATCGTCGAACCCTCCTGCGGCGACGGTGCGATCCTGCGCGAGCTGGCCGCCCTCGGCGGGCGGGTCCACGGCGTCGAGCTGGTCGCCGAAGAGGCGGCCAAGGCGCGGGAATTCGCGCCCGTCGACGCCGCGAACCTGTTCGCCTGGCTCGCTACCACCCGGACCGGCGGTTGGGACGGGGTCGCGGGAAACCCGCCCTACATCCGGTTCGGCAACTGGGCGGCCGAGCAGCGCGAGCCCGCGCTGGAGCTGATGCGGCGCGAGGGATTGCGGCCCAGCCGGCTCACCAACGCCTGGGTCCCCTTCGTGGTGGCTAGCTCGGTCTTGGTGCGCGACGGCGGCCGGGTGGGCCTGGTGCTGCCCGCCGAGTTACTCCAGGTCACCTATGCCGCACAGCTGCGCGAGTTCCTGTTGAGCCGGTTCAGTGACATCACGCTGGTGACGTTCGAGCGATTGGTGTTCGACGGCATCCTGCAGGAGGTGGTGTTGTTCTGTGGGGTCGCCGGCGCCGGACCCGCCCGGATCCGCACGGTGCACCTCACCGACGCCGATGCCCTCGCGCACGCGGACCTGGACGCCGAATGGGCGCCCGCGCTGTTGCACGAGAACGAGAAGTGGACCCAGTACTTCCTGGACCCGGCCGCGATCCGGCTGCTGCGCACGCTCAAGGAGTCGACGACGCTGACGCGGCTCGGGTCGGTCGCCGCCGTGGACGTGGGGATCGTGACGGGCCGCAACAGCTTCTTCACGTTCACCGACGCGCAGGCCCGCGAGCTCGGGCTGCTGCCCCACTGCGTCCCGCTCGTCTCGCGCAGCGCACAGTTGTGCGGACTGGTCTACGACAACGTCTGCCGGGCAAGCGATCTCGCCGCCGGGCGCCGGGGCTGGCTGCTCGACGCGCGGCGCGACGCCGTCGACCCCGCCCTGCTGGCGCACATCGATGCCGGGGCGGCCGCCGGCGTGGACCGCGGCTTCAAGTGCTCGATCCGCAAGCCGTGGTGGAGCACGCCGTCGCTGTGGATCCCGGACCTGTTCATGCTGCGCCAGATCCACCGGGCGCCGCGGCTGACCGTCAACGCCGCCGCGGCGACGAGCACCGACACGGTGCACCGGGTCCGGCTCACCGCCGGTGTCGACCCGACCGGGCTGGCCGCGGTGTTCCACAACAGCGTGACGTTCGCCTTCGCCGAGATCATCGGCCGCAGTTACGGCGGCGGGATCTTGGAGCTGGAACCGCGCGAAGCCGAGCAGCTGCCCATTCCCCCGCCGGCGCTCGCCGGCCCCGAGCTCGCCTGCGACGTCGACCTGCTGTTGAAGGCCAACGAGATCGAGAAGGCGCTCGACCTCGTCGACCGCCACGCCCTGATCGACGGGCTGAAACTGCCGCCCGACGTGGTGCGGCACTGCCGCGCGGCCTGGGTCGCGCTGCGGGACCGCCGGAAACGGCGGGGTTCCCGGTGAGCGTCCGGGAGTCGGCGATCTCGCTGCTGTCCGAGTGGGAGGCGCCCGACGCGGCGCAGGACGCGTTGCGGCAAGCGGTCCTGGCCTTCGTGTACGCCCGCCCCGACGCGTGTCGCCGCGAGTGCGTGCCGGGTCATGTCACCGCCTCGGCGCTGGTGCTCGACGACTCCGGCGGCCGGGTGCTGCTGACGCTGCATCCCCGCGTCGGCCGGTGGGTGCAGCTGGGCGGCCACTGCGACGAGGACGACGGCGACATCGTCGCCGCCGCGCTGCGCGAGGCCACCGAGGAATCCGGCGTCGACGGTTTGCGCATCGAGCCGCGGCTGGCCGCGATCCACGTCCACGCGCTCACCTGTTCGTTGGGTGTGCCCACCCGCCACCTGGATCTGCAGTTCGTCGCGCACGCGCCGGCCGGCGCGCAGATCGCGATCAGCGACGAGTCGGAGGACCTGCGGTGGTGGCCGGCCGACGGTCTACCCGAGGGCACCGATCACGCGTTGGCCTATCTGGTGGGGCGCGCCACCCGCCGAACGTGAAGCTAGCTTCACACTCGGCGCGGGAGGGGCAATGCGCTCAGACGTCGGAGGAGTAGCGGATCCCGCCGTCGGGGATCGAGACGCCGGGCCAAACCCGGGCGCCGCGCAGCAACTCGCAGCGCGCGCCGATGTCGGCGCCGTCGCCGATCACGCCGTCGCGGATCAGCGCCCGCGGGCCGATGCGCGCGCCGAAGCCGATGATGGACCGCTCGATCACGCTGCCGGCCTCGACCTTGACGCCGTCGAAGATCACGGCACCGTCCAGCCGGACGCCGGGACCGATCTCGGCACCCCGCCCGACGACGGTGCCGCCGACCAGCACCGCGCCCGGCGACACCGCCGCGCCGTCGTGCACCAGCTGCTCGCCGCGGTGGCCGTGCAGCGCCGGCGACGGCGCGATCCCTCGCACCAGGTCCGCCGATCCGCGCACGAAGTCTTCCGGTGTGCCCATGTCCCGCCAGTAGGTCGCGTCGACGTAGCCGCACACCTTGACGTCCGGGTCGGAGAGCAGGGCGGGAAACACCTCGCGTTCGACCGACACCTCGCGCCCCCGCGGGATGCGGTCGATGATGCCGCGCTCGAAGACGTAGCAGCCGGCGTTGATCTGATCGGTGGGCGGGTCCTGCGTCTTCTCGACGAACGCGGTGACCCTGCCGCTCTCGTCGGTCGTGACGCAGCCGAAGGCCCGCGGGTCGCCCACCCGCACCAGGTGCAGGGTGACGTCGGCCTGCTGGGCCCGGTGGAAGTCGATCATCTGATTGAGGTCGGAACCCGAGAGCACGTCGCCGTTGAACACCATCACGGTGTCGTGACGCAGGTGGCCTGCCACGTTGGCGATGCCGCCGCCGGTCCCCAACGGCCGCTCCTCGGTGACGTAGTCGATCTGCAGGCCGAGCTTGGACCCGTCGCCGAACTCCGCCTCGAACACCGCGGCCTGATACGACGTGCTCAGGATGACGTGCTCGATGCCCGCCGCGGCGATCCGCGAGAGCAGGTGGGTCAAAAACGGCAGACCGGCGGTGGGCAGCATGGGCTTGGGCGCCGACAGCGTCAGCGGCCGCAGCCGGGTGCCCTTGCCGCCGACCAGAATTACGGCATCGACTTGCGGGTTAGCCATCTCAGCGCCGCCCTTCCGCCAGTTTCCGTCTCCGACTGCGCAGCGCGCCACGCACCATCAGGCGGGACCGTAGCGCCAGCGACGCCCGCAGCGTCCAGCGCAGCGGCGCGCGCCGCCACCCCGAATGCCGGTCGGCCAGAAACAGGTAGGTGCTCTTGTGATGCGCCGCCAGGTGGCTCGCCGGGTCGTCGCCGGTGGAGTGGCCCTTGTGGTGCAGCACCTCGGCCGACGGCACGTACACGTTGAGCCAGCCGGCCCGGCCGAGCCGGTCCCCGAGGTCGACGTCTTCCATATACATGAAGTAGCGCTCGTCGAACCCGCCGACTTGGCCAAAGGCGGACCGGCGGACCAGCAGGCACGACCCCGACAGCCAGCCCACGGCGCGTTCGGTGGGCTCCAGCCGCTCCTGGCGGTAGGCCGCCGTCCAGGGATTGCGCTTCCAGATCGGGCCGACGACCGCGTGCATGCCGCCGCGGATGAGGCTGGGCAGGTGGCGCGCCGACGGGTACACCGAGCCGTCGGGGTCGCGGATGAGCGGGCCCAGGGCGCCGGCGCGCGGCCAGCGGGTGGCGGCGTCCAGCAGGGCGTCGATGCTGCCCGGGCCCCACTGCACGTCGGGGTTGGCCACGATCACCCAGTCGTCGTCGATGTCCGGCGTCTCGGCGAGCTGGGCGACCGCGCGATTGATCGCGGTGCCGTACCCGAGGTTGGCGCCGGTGTGGAAGAGCCGCACGTTCGGGTAGCGCTCGACGGCGGCCTGCGGGGTGCCGTCGGTGGAGCCGTTGTCGGCCATCAACACGCACACGGGCCGCTCGGTGGCCAGCGACAGCGAGGCCAGGAAGCGCTCGAGGTGTGGGCCCGGCGAGTAGGTCACCGTCACGACCGGCAGGACGTCAGTCACGCGTAGAGGGTAACGGTAGATCGGCGGCGAGCGCCGCGACAAGCGCAGCGCGCCAGGGCCTTAACGGCCGCAGGCCCGCCGCGGCGGACTCGCGGCCCGACAGCGCGGAGTAGGTCGGGCGCGGCGCGGGGCGGGGAAACTCCGCGGTGCTGACCGGGTGCACACGCTCGGGGTCGGCGCCACACTCGGAGAAGATCGCGCGGGTCTGCTCGAAGCGGGACACCGCGCCCTCGTTGGCGGCGTGCAGGATCGGCCCGGGCACGTGGTCGTCGGCGATCTGCAGCAGCGCCTCGGCCAGGTCGCCCACATACGTCGGCGATCCGACCTGGTCGTCGACGACTTTCACCGGCCCGTCCCCCGCGGCCAGCCGGCGCATGACGGCGACGAAGTCCTTCCCGTCGCCGCCGGTGTAGACCCAGGCGGTGCGGACGATGACGGCATCCGGCATCGCCGCCAGGACGGCCTCTTCCCCGGCATGCTTGCTGCGCCCGTACACCCCCGCCGGGGCGGTTTGATCGCTGGGCTCGTAGGGCCGCGGGTCGGCGCCGCCGAAGTCTCCGTTGAAGACGTAGTCGGTGGAGACGTGGATGAACCGGGCGCCGGCCCGCGCGCAGGCCCGGGCGATGTTCTCGGGGCCGGTGGCGTTGACGGCGTAGGCGCCGGCCTCGTCGCTCTCGGCGCCGTCCACGTCGGTGTATGCCGCGCAATTGATCACCACGTCGCCGCGCTCGATGATCCGCTCGGCGGCGGCGGGGTCGGTGATGTCCCACTCTGACGACGTCAGCGCCAGCACGTCGCGGCCCTGACTGGCCGCCAGCGAGCGCAAATAGCTGCCCAGCTGCCCCCCGGCACCGGCGATCACGATCCTGCTCGACATGGTTTGAGTCTGGCATGCCCGGGAAAGCCCGGGCGAACGCCCGGGGCGCGCGGGGGTTCGCTACCCGCGAAGCGCGTGTGCCGCAAGTAACCTAGTGGGATGCCTGTGCAACGTGTGGTTCGTGTGATTGCCACTGCGCTCACCCTCGTGGTGGTCCTCGGCACCGGGCTCGCGTGGAGCAACGTCCGGTCCTTCGAGGACGGCATCTTCCACATGTCCGCACCCTCGCTCGGCAAGGGCGGCGACGACGGCGCGATCGACATCCTGCTGGTGGGGCTCGACAGCCGCACGGACGCGCACGGCAACCCGCTGTCCCAAGAGGAGCTGGCCACCCTGCGGGCCGGCGACGAGGAAGCGACCAACACCGACACGATCATCCTGATCCGGATCCCCAACAACGGGAAGTCGGCGACCGCCATCTCGATCCCGCGCGACTCCTACGTCGCGGCCCCCGGCCTGGGCAAGACGAAGATCAACGGCGTCTACGGCCAGACCCGCGAGGCCAAGCGCACCAGCCTGGTGAAGGCCGGCGACTCCGCCGAGGACGCCGCGGCGCAGGGCACCGAGGCCGGGCGCGAGGCCCTGATCAAGACCGTCGCCGACCTCACCGGCGTCACCGTCGACCACTACGCCGAGATCGGGCTGCTCGGCTTCTCGTTGATCACCGACGCGCTCGGCGGCGTGGACGTGTGCCTCAAAGAGCCGGTGTTCGAACCGCTTTCGGGCGCCGACTTCCCCGCCGGCCCGCAACGGCTGGACGGGCCGGAGGCGCTCAGCTTCGTCCGTCAGCGCCACGAGTTGCCCCGCGGCGACCTGGACCGGGTGGTGCGCCAGCAGGTGGTGATGGCCTCACTGGCGCACCGGGTGATCTCCGGCAAGACGCTGTCCAGCCCAGCCACCGTGCGACGCCTCGAGGCCGCGGTGCAACGCTCGGTGGTGATCTCGCAGGGTTGGGACGTCATGGATTTCGTCCAGCAGATGCAGAAGCTCGCCGGCGGCAACGTCGCGTTCGCCACCATCCCGGTGCTGGACGGGGCCGGCTGGAGTGACGACGGCATGCAGAGCGTGGTGCGGGTGGACCCGCACCAGGTTCAGGACTGGGTCAACGGGCTGCTGCACGACCAAGAGCAGGGCAAGACCGAGGAGCTCGCCTACACCCCGGCGAAGACCATCGCCAGCGTGGTCAACGACACCGACATCAATGGCCTGGCATCGGCGGTCTCCCAGGTGTTGACCGCCAAGGGCTTTGGCGCCGGCACGGTCGGCAACAACGACGGCGGCCACGTCAAGGGCAGCCAGGTGCGGGCCGCCAAGAGCGACGACCTGGGCGCCCAGGAGGTGGCCAAGGAGCTCGGCGGGCTGCCGGTGGTCGCCGACCCATCCGTCGCGGCGGGCACGGTGCGGGTGGTGCTGGGCAACGACTACAGCGGCCCCGGCTCCGGACTTTCGGGCACCGGGTCGGTGATGCCCGCCCGGGTGTCCAACGTCGGTGCGGTGGCGGCCGACCCGAACGTCCCGGCGCCCTCGCCGATCCTGACGGCCGGTTCCGACAAGCCCGAGTGCATCAACTGAGCACGCTCGCCGGCGCCATCCTGGACCCGATGCTGCGGGCCGACCCGGTCGGCCCGCGCATCACCTACTACGACGACGCGGCCGGCGAGCGCATCGAGCTCTCGGCGGCGACGCTGGCCAACTGGGCGGCCAAGACCGGCAACCTGTTACGCGACGAGCTCGGCGCCGGGCCGGGCAGCCGGGTTGCGATCCTGCTCCCGGCGCACTGGCAGACCGCGGCCGTGCTGTTCGGGGTGTGGTGGATCGGCGCCGAGGCCGTGCTGGCAGGTGAGGCGGACATCGCCATGTGCACCGCCGAACGGCTGGCCGAGGCGGACGAGACCGGGGCCGGCGAGGTGGCGGTGCTGTCGCTGGACCCGTTCGGCCGCCCCGCACCCGACCTGCCGATCGGCGTCACCGACTACGCGACCGCCGTGCGGGTGCACGGCGACCAGATCGTCGCCGAACCCCATCCCGGTCCGGCCCTCGCGGGCCGATCCGTCGACGAGGTTCTCGCCGACTGCCAAAGCGCTGCCGCCGCAAGGGGATTGACGGCCGGTGACCGGGTGCTGTCCACCGCCGCGTGGTCGGAACCCGGCGAGCTGGTGGACGGCCTGCTGGCGATCCTGGCCGTCGGCGGGTCGCTGGTGCAGGTGGCCAACCCCGACCCGTCGGCGCTTGCGCGCAGGATCGAGACCGAAAAGGTGAACCGCGAGCTGTAGGCCCGGCGAATACATATTGATATCGCAATATTTCAATGTTAACGTCGAGCGAGCATCAGCTGACGCCGCGACGACAGGGAGGTCCGGGTAATGGCGGGGTACGCGCTCTTGGCGAAGGCAGCATCGACGGTGGTCACCGGCCTGGTCGGCGTGACGGCCTACGAGGTGGTGCGCAAGGCCGTGGCCAAGGCGCCGCTGCACGAGACCGCGGTGTCGGCGGCCGAGCTGGGGCTGCGTGGGACGCGCAAGGCCGAGGAAGCCGCCGAGTCCGCCCGGTTGAAGATCGCCGACGTCATGGCCGAGGCCCGCGAACGCATCGGCGAGGAAGCGCCCACGCCGGCCGTCGCCGACGTCCACCAGCACGACCACTGATCCCCGCGCAGATGGCACTCGCCACCGCCCTGGACCCGGTCCGATCGAAAGACCCTGCGCTGCAGGTTGTTTCGGACGCCGCCGGGCGCATGCGGGTTTCCGTCGGCTGGCTGCGGTGCGACTCGCGGCGCGCGGTGGCGGTCGAGGAGGCCGTCGCCAGCGAGGACGGCGTGCGCGTGGTGCACGCCTACCCGCGCACCGGGTGCGTCGTCGTCTGGTATTCGCCGCGGCGCTGTGACCGCGCCGCGGTGCTGGCCGCGATCGGCTCCGCCGCTCACGTCGCCGCCGAGCTGATCCCGGCGCGCGCGCCGCATTCGGAGGAGATCCGCAACACCGACGTGTTGCGGATGGTCGTCGGCGGTGCCGCGCTGGCGCTGCTCGGCGTGCGCCGCTACGTGTTCGCCCGGCCGCCACTGCTCGGCCCGAACGGCCGGGTGCTGGCCACCGGCGTCACCATCTTCACCGGCTACCCGTTCCTGCGCGGCGCGCTGCGCTCGTTGCGCTCCGGCCGGGCCGGCACCGACGCCCTGGTGTCGGCGGCGACGGTGGCGAGCCTGGTGCTGCGCGAGAACGTGGTGGCGCTGACGGTGCTGTGGCTGCTCAACATCGGTGAGTACCTGCAGGACCTCACCCTGCGCCGGACCCGTCGGGCCATTTCCGAACTGCTGCGCGGCAGCCAGGACACGGCGTGGATCCGGCTGACCGACGGGGCCGAGGTTCAGGTCCCGATCGACAGCGTCCAGATCGGCGACGAGGTGATCATCCACGATCACGTCGCGATACCGGTGGACGGCGAGGTGGTCGACGGCGAGGCGATCGTCAATCAGTCCGCGATCACCGGGGAGAACCTGCCCGTCTCCGTCATGGTCGGCGCGCACGTGCACGCCGGATCGGTCGTGGTGCGCGGGCGCCTGGTGGTCCGCGCGCAGGCCGTCGGCAATCAGACCGCGATCGGGCGCATCATCACCCGGGTCGAGGAGGCCCAGCACGACCGGGCGCCCATCCAGACCGTCGGCGAAAACTTCTCCCGCCGTTTTGTTCCGACGTCGTTCATCGTGTCGGCCCTCACTCTGGCGGTCACCGGCGACGTCCGCCGCGCGATGACCATGCTGTTGATCGCGTGCCCCTGCGCGGTGGGTCTGTCCACCCCGACCGCGATCAGCGCCGCGATCGGCAACGGCGCGCGCCGCGGCATCCTGATCAAGGGCGGCTCCCACCTCGAACAGGCCGGCCGGGTGGACGCGATCGTGTTCGACAAGACCGGAACGTTGACCGTCGGCCGTCCCGTTGTCACCAATATCATTGCGCTGCATAAGGATTGGGAACCCGAGCAGGTGCTGGCATACGCGGCGAGCTCGGAGATCCACTCCCGCCATCCGCTGGCCGAGGCGGTGATCCGCTCCACCGAGGAACGCCACATCACCATCCCGCCGCACGAGGAGTGCGAGGTGCTGGTGGGCCTGGGCATGCGCACCTGGGCCGACGGCCGCACCCTGCTGCTCGGCAGCCCCGGGCTGCTGCGCGCCGAGAAGGTGCGGGTCTCGAAGAAGGCGTCGGAGTGGGTGGACAGGCTGCGCCGCCAGGCCGAAACCCCGCTGTTGCTCGCGGTCGACGGCAAGCTGGTGGGGCTGATCAGCCTGCGCGACGAGGTGCGGACCGAGGCGGTCGAGGTACTGAAGCAGTTGCGGGACAACGGCATCCGCCGCATCGTCATGCTCACCGGCGATCATCCGGACATCGCCCAGGTGGTGGCCGAGGAGCTGGGCATCGACGAGTGGCGCGCCGAGGTGATGCCGGAGGACAAGCTCGAGGTGGTGCGCGGGCTGCAGGACGACGGCTACGTGGTCGGCATGGTCGGCGACGGCATCAACGACGCCCCGGCGCTGGCGGCCGCCGACATCGGGATCGCGATGGGCCTGGCCGGAACCGACGTCGCGGTCGAGACCGCCGACGTGGCGCTGGCCAACGACGACCTGCACCGGCTGCTCGACGTGCGCGACCTGGGCGCCCGCGCGGTCGACGTCATCCGGGAGAACTACGGCATGTCCATCGCCGTCAACGCCGCCGGGCTGATCATCGGCGCGGGCGGCGCGCTGTCCCCCGTGCTGGCCGCGATCCTGCACAACGCGTCGTCGGTCGCGGTGGTGGCCAACAGCTCCCGGCTGATCCGCTACCGGCTGGACTGACTCAGCCGCTGGTCAGCACCCGCTTGAGCACCTTGCCGCCGGCATTGCGGGGCAGTTCGTCGACGAACAGCACGTCGCGGGGAATCTTGAAGCGCGCCAACCGGTTCCGCACGTATTCCCGGACGTCGTGTTCGGTCAGCGCCGCACCTGGCCGGACCACGATGTAGGCGCGCAACCGCTGCCCGAACTCCTCGTCGTCGACGCCGACCACGGCGGCGTCGAGGATGCCGGGATGCTGCGCGAGCGCCTCTTCGACCTCGCCGGGGTACACGTTCTCCCCGCCGGAGACGATCATCTCGTCGTCTCGCCCGTCGATGAAGAGCCTGCCGCCGGCATCGAAATGGCCGATGTCGCCGGTGGACATCAGGCCCTCGATCGACTCCTTGGTCGCGCCATCGGTGTATCCCTGGAAGGTCAGCACGTTGCCCACGAAAATCCGCCCCGGCGTGCCCGGCGGTAACTCGCGGCCGTCGTCGCCGAAGATCTTGACGACCGAGCCGGGGACCACCCCACCCACGCAGCCCGGCGCGCCGGTCAGATCGGCGGGCGTGGCGATGGTGGCGTAGGCGACCTCGGTGGACCCGTACATGTTGTAGACCACCGGGCCCAGCGCGTCGAGCGCCCGGGTGGCCAGCGCCGCGCCGAGCTGGGAACCGCCGACGAACACGATGCGCAGCGACGACAGGTCGTGCTCGGCCATGACGGCCGGCCCGAGATCGAGGATGCGCCGCAACATGATCGGCACGACGATCATCGCGCTGGCCCGGTGCGCGGCCACGCTGGCCAGCGCCTGCCGGGCGTCGAATTCGCGGCGCAGCACCAGCGTCGAACCCAGCACCATCGCGTACATCGCGTGGCTGAACCCCATCGAATGAAGCAGCGGCACACAGCATTCCGTGACTTCCCGACCGCGGAACGGGACCTTGCCGAGCAGACCGCCGACCGGTATCAGCGAGTGGGGCTCGGAACGCGCGGCGCCCTTGGGGGTTCCCGTCGTCCCGCTGGTCGCGATGACGATCTTGGGCCGCCCGCCCGACGGGGGCGGCGGGCCGGGGTCGCCGCGCTCGATCAGCGCGTCCAGGGTGTCGGGAGCGGGCGCATCCGTCCAGGCCCGGATCCGGCCCAACCTCGGCAGGACGTCCCCGACGACGGCGCTGTATTCCTCGTCGTACACCAGCAGGTCGGCGCCCTCGCGGGCCAGCGTCTCGGCGAACTGCGTCGGCCCGAAGCCGGTGTTGAGCAGCAGGACGGTCGCGCCGCACTTCCCGGCGGCGAAGACGGCCTCCAGGAAGCCCCGGTGGTTGCCGGCCAGGATGGCCACGCCGGCGCCCGGGCCGAGCCCGCGCCGCCGCCACTCGTTGGCCAACGCGTTGGTCCGCTCGTCCAGCTCACCGAACGTCACGGGCCCGCGCTCGTCGATCAGCGCCAACCCGGCACGGTCTCGCCCGGCGGCGATGGTCGGCGCCGCGCCCAGCAGGCCGTAGCGGTCGAGGGCGCGCACCACGGGCAGGATCCGCCCGGGCGGTAGCCACCCCAATCCGCCCGACCGGGCATAGAGAAACAGCGACCGAGCTTCCAAACCCGCGCGCCGGAGAAGTTCCACACATCGATGCTGCCGCCCGACCCAGGCCCGGGATAAGGGCGCAACGCCACTACGGACCGGGGTCTTTGGTCACCATCGTTACTCTGGTTAACGACTAGACGGAAAGGGCATTGCCGATGACGCGCACCGACAACGACAGCTGGGACCTGGCCACGAGCGTGGGAGCCACCGCCACCATGGTGGCGGCCGGACGGGCCCGGGCCACCCGCGACGGGTTGATCGACGACCCGTTCGCCGAGCCGCTGGTGCGCGCCGTCGGCGTGGAGTTCATGACGCGGTGGGCGGCGGGCGAATTGAGCTCGGCCGACGTCGACGAGCCCGGCGCCCCGTGGGGCATGCAGCGCATGACCGACATGCTGGCCGCCCGCACGCGCTACATCGACGCGTTCTTCGCCGAGGCGGGCGCGGCCGGCCTCCGCCAGGTGGTGATCCTGGCGTCCGGCCTGGACGCGCGCGCCTACCGGCTCCCGTGGGCGGCGGGCACCACGGTGTTCGAGATCGACCAGCCGCAAGTCATCGAATTCAAGACGGCCACCTTCGCCGAGCTCGGCGCCGAGCCCGCGGCCGAAGTCCGCGCCGTCCCGGTCGACCTGCGCCACGACTGGCCGTCGGCCCTGCGCGACACCGGATTCAACCCCGCCCTGCCCGCCGCCTGGGCCGCCGAGGGCCTGCTCGGCTTCCTGCCGCCCGAGGCGCAGGACCGGCTGCTCGACGACATCACCGCACTCAGCGGCGACGGCAGCCGGCTGGTGGCCGAGGTCTTCATCAACTCCGGCACCAACGGGGACGCGCTGAACGCCGCGAGCCAGAAGTGGCGCGACAACGGCCTGGACATCGCGCTCGGCGACCTCGGCTTCCCTGGCGAGCGCAACGACGCGGCGACGTACCTGGAGCGGCACGGCTGGCGCGCGGTTCGCACACCCCTGAATCAGCTGTTGGCCGACAACGGGTTACCTTTGCAGCGCACCGAACCCGGTGCGCCGTTCGCCGAGAACTACTACTGCATCGCGGAGTTGCACACGGCCCGTTGAGGAAGGCCACCCATGGCAGACAGCACGCCCGCCAAGCCGCTTGACGGGTTCCGGGTACTCGATTTCACCCAGAACATCGCCGGGCCGTTGGCCGGCCAGGTGCTGGCCGACCTGGGCGCCGAGGTGATCAAGGTCGAGGCGCCCCTGGGTGAGGCGGCCCGGCAGATCACCGCGGTCCTGCCCGGGCGCCCGCCGCTGCCCACGCTGTTCCTGCCGCACAACCGGGGCAAGAAGTCGGTGGCGGTCGACCTCACCAACGACGAAGCCAAACAACAGATCCTGCGGCTCGTCGACACCGCCGACGTCGTGCTGGAAGGGTTCCGCCCCGGCGTGATGGAACGGATGGGCCTGGGCCCCGACGAGTTGCGCGCCCGCAACCCCAGGCTCGTCTACGCGCGGCTTTCGGCCTATGGCGGCAACGGCCCGCACGGCAGCAGGCCGGGTGTCGACCTGATGGTCGCGGCCGAGTCGGGCATGACCACCGGAATGCCGACCCCCACCGGCAAACCGCAGATCATCCCGTTCCAGCTCGTCGACGCCGCCAGCGGTCACGTGCTGGCCCAGGCGGTGCTGGCCGCGCTGCTCAATCGGGAGCGCCATGGCGTGGCGGACGTGGTGCGCGTCGCCATGTACGACGTCGCCGTCAACTTGCAGGCCGGCCAGCTCACCATCCATCTGAACAAGCCCAGCGACGCGCCCAAACCCGACGCCACACCGAAAGCGAAGAAGCGCAAGGGAGTTGGCTTCGCCACCCAACCATCCGACGCGTTCAAAGCCGCCGACGGGTACCTGGTGATCAGCGCGTACGTGCCCAAGCATTGGGCGAAGCTGTGTCAGATCATCGGGCGGCCGGAGCTGCTGACCGACGAGCGGTTCATCGATCAGCGTTCGCGCGCAATGAATTACCCCGAATTGACCGAGGAACTCGAGTCTGCGCTGGCCGCCAAGACCGCGGCCGAATGGGTTGAGCTGCTTCAGCAAGGCGGACTGATGGCCTGCCTGGCCTACACCTGGAAGCAGGTGGTGGACACCCCGCTGTTCGGGGAGAACGAGCTCGCCTTGCGCGTGGGCGACGGTGACGAGGCGGTCACGGTGGTCCGCATGCCGGCGCGCTACGCGAGCTTCGACGCGGCGGCCACCGATCCCCCGCCCGCGCCCGGGCAGCACAACGACGAGTTTCTCGGCGCGCCATAGCCTTACAGGCTGGGCAGGCGCACCACCTGGACGAAGAACTCGTCGATCTGCCGGACCGCCTTCATGAACTGGTCCAGGTCGACCGGCTTGGTGACGTAGGCGTTGGCGTGCAGCTTGTAGCTGCGCAGGATGTCCTCCTCGGCCGAGGAGGTGGTGAGCACCACGACCGGGATGCGGGCCAGGTCCGGGTCGGACTTGACCTTCTCCAGCAGCTGGCGGCCGTCGTACTTCGGCAGGTTCAGGTCCAGCAGGATGAGGTCGGGCCGCGGCGCATTCTCGAACTTACCGCGCTGGTAGAGGTAGTCGAGGCCTTCCTCACCGTCGTGCGCCACATGGAGCCGGTTCTTGAGTTTGTTGTGCTCGAACGCTTCTCGCGTGATGAGTTCGTCCCCCGGGTCGTCCTCGACGAGCAGGATGTCGATCGCTCTGCCTTCCGATGTCATTGATGCGCTCCTTCCAAAGCGTCTGAGTCTGCTTCGCCGGCGGGCTCGGGCATGGGCAGCGTGAACTCGAACCGCGTCCCTTCGGTGCGGGTCGGGTCGATCCGGATGGTGCCGCCATGGTGCTCGACGATCTTCTTGACCAACGCGAGACCGACGCCGGTCCCGGCGTACACGTCGCGACCGTGCAGGCGTTGGAAGATGACGAAGACCTTGTCGGCGAACTCGGCCGGGATGCCGATGCCGTTGTCCGACACGGTGATCAGCCATTCGCCGTCGTGGATACCGGTGCCCGGCGCGCACTCGATGACGACGCGGGGCCTGCGGTCTTTGTGCCGGAACTTCACCGCGTTGCCGATGAGGTTCTGCCACAGCATCGTCAGCAACATGGGGTCGCCCTTGATCCGCGGGAGCGCGTCGGGGCGCACGATTTCGGCGTCCGACTCTTCGATCGAGGTGGCCAGGTTGGCCAGGCCGGAATCCAGCGCCGTGTCGAGGTCCACGTCGGTCTCCGTGGCGCCAAGCCGGCCGACGCGCGAAAAGGTAAGCAGGTCGTTGATCAACGCCTGCATCCGTTTGGCCCCGTCGACCGCGAATCCGATGTATTCGATGCCGCGCTCGTCGAGCTTGTCGCCGTATCGCCGCTCCAGCAGCTGGCAGAACGAGGCGACCTTGCGCAGCGGCTCCTGCAGGTCATGCGACGCGACGTAGGCGAACTGCTCGAGTTCGGTGTTGGACCGGCGCAATTCGGCCGCCTGCTCGTCCAGCTGCGCCTGGGCGGTACGCGATGTCTCGAGCTCGTCGACCATGCGTTTGCGCATGTTCTCCACGTCGATCGCCATGCCGCGAACGTCTTTGGGCCGCTTCGGCGCTGCGATGCTCTCCTCGAAGTTGCCCTCGGTGATCCGCCGGCACGCCGCGGCCAGCGCGGCGAGTGGACGCGCGACGGTGTCCCGGATCAGGAACCCCAGCAGCCCGGCCGTGATGAAGAACAGCAACACCATGGCGCCGAACGCCCTGTCGCGCCAGGCATCGACGCGCTGGAGTTCGCCCGCGGCACTCACCCGCGCGGCGGCCAGGTTCGCGTTCTGACTGTCGAAAAGCCCTCGCAGATGGTCGAATTCGGCCTTGCCGCGCTCCGCCGACGGTTTGCTCGTGACGTTCTTCCCGTTCGGCAGCACGGTGCCGATGGCCGGTTCGGCATAGCTGGCCCGCCACTTGGCCGCGGCGCTCTCGATCGCGTCCAGGTCGCCGATGAGGTCCGGACGCTCACTCAGACGGCGCCGGATCTCTTCCACCGCGGCGCGTTCGGCGTGCTGCCCGTCGTAGTACGGCGTGAGGAATTGCCGGTCCCCGGCGATCAGATAGCCCCGGATGCCCGTCTCCTGGTCGCGCAGCGCGGCCTGCAACTGAAAGGCCGCCACCCGCGCCGGCTGGATATTGTCCAGGAGCTCGTGCGTCATCTCGTCGGTGCGGTCCAGCAACAGCGCGCCGACGACGGCGCCGGCGAGCACCATCACGCCCATGCTGACCAGGACGAGGGCCTGCCAGCCACGCACGGTGAGCTGCGACAGCCGCAGGCGACGCAACCTCGGGGTCACGTGGTGGTCCTTTCGACCCGCAACACGGCGATGTCGTCGGTGAGCCCGCCGTGCGACTGGGCGAGTTCCTGCGCGCCGTCGATGAGCGCGTCGACGAACTCCGGACCCGGCCGGTTCGCGTGCGCCCGGGCCAGCTCCAGCAGACCGTCCTCGCCGAGGCGCTGGATGCCTCGCCCCGAATATCCCTCGAACAGGCCGTCGGTCAGCAGCAGCAGGCCGTGGCCCGCGGGAAACTCCATCTCGTGCCGCGGCCAGTCATCGTCGGCGCGCAGGCCCAGCGCGGGACCGCCCGGCGGCTCCACCCATTCCACGTTGCCGTCGCACTGCAGCAGCATCCCGGGATGGCCGGCGCGGATGACCGTGATGCGCGGGCTGTCCGCCGGGATCTCCAGGCTGAGTACGGTCGCGAAAACGCCTGTGCCCGTTCGCTCGGAGTGCAGCACCCGCTCGAGCTGCCGCATCAGCTCGACCCCGTGCACGCCGGCGAAGGTGAGCGCGCGGAAGGCGATGCGCAGCGCCGCGCCCAGGGCTGCCTCGTGTGGCCCGTGCCCCGCGACGTCGCCGATCAGGACGTGGACGACCCGGTCGGGCGTCTGGACCACGTCGTAGAAGTCCCCGCACAGCAGCGCGTCCTCGCGGCTCGGCCGGTACCGGGCGACGATGTCGACGCCCGGGTTGTCCAGCAGCAGCGGGGAGGGCAGCAGGCCGCGTTCCAGCAGGGCGTTCTCCCGTGCCCTCAGCTGGGTCGCGTGCAGGTCGGCTGCGATCAGCTCGGCGCGCTTGCGCTCGATCGCGTACAGCAGCGCGCGCCGCAGCATCTCGGGCTCGACCCGGCCCTTCACCAAATAGTCCTGGGCGCCGGCGGCGACCGCCGAAGCGCCGAAGTATTCGTCGTTCAGCCCGGTCAGCACGACGATGGGGACCGTGGCGTCGTGCTTGGCGATGCGGTCCAGCGCGTCGATGCCGTTGGCGTCGGGCAGGTGCAGGTCCAGCAGCACGCAGTCGGGGCGGGCCGAGGCGAGCTCGCGCTCGGCGTGGGCCATCGACTGTGCCCACACCACCCGGATGTCGGCGACCGCGTCGGCGATCAGGTCTTCCACCAGCACGGCGTCGGCGCGGTCGTCCTCGACCAAGAGCAACGACAATGACTGCCAAGTCGCCGCCGGGGTCACTGGTGCACGCACGGGCATCAATTCCCGGTCATCCTGAGACCCCCACGGTCAGACCCATTCGCACGACTCTACGTGTGGCCCCACCACCCCGTATGGCAGCCCTGAGAGATCCTAGCGTCGCGGTCAGCGCAGCAGCGCCCGCGACATGACAACGCGCTGAATCTGATTCGTGCCCTCGTAGATCTGGGTGATCTTGGCGTCGCGCATCATCCGCTCGACCGGGAAGTCGACGGTGTAGCCGGCGCCGCCGAAGAGCTGCACCGCGTCGGTGGTCACCTCCATCGCCACGTCGGAGGCCCAGCACTTGGACGCCGCGGAGATGAAGCCCAGGTTGGATTCACCGCGCTCCGCGCGGGCGGCCGCGTGGTACACCATCAGCCGGGCGGACTCCAGCTTCATGGCCATGTCGGCGAGCATGAACTGCACACCCTGGTTGTCGCTGACCGGGCGGCCGAACTGCTTGCGGTCCTTGGTGTAGGCGATGGCGGCGTCCAGTGCGCCCTGCGCGATGCCGACAGCCTGGGCGCCGATGGTGGGCCGGGTGTGGTCCAGCGTCGCCAGCGCGGTCTTGAAACCGGTGCCCGGCTCACCGATGATCCGGTCGCCCGGGATGCGGCAGTTCTCGAAGTACAGCTCGGTGGTCGGCGAGCCCTTGATGCCGAGCTTCTTCTCTTTGGGACCGACCGTGAACCCCTCGTCATCGGCGTGCACCATGAACGAGGAGATGCCGTTGGCGCCCTTGTCCGGGTCGGTGACCGCCATGACGGTGTACCAACTCGACTTGCCGCCGTTGGTGATCCAGCACTTGGCGCCGTTGAGAATCCAGTCGTCGCCGTCGGCCTTGGCCCGGGTGCGCATCGAGGCCGCGTCGCTGCCGGCCTCCCGCTCGCTCAGCGCGTAAGACGCCATCGCGGTGCCGTCGGCGATGGACGGCAGCACCTGCTTCTTCAGCTCGTCGGAGCCCCGCAGGATCAGCCCCATGGTGCCCAGCTTGTTCACGGCGGGGATCAGCGACGCCGAAGCGTCGACGCGGGCGACCTCCTCGATCACGATGCACGCCGCGACGGAATCCGCGCCCTGACCGCCGTACTCCTCGGGGACGTGGACCGCGTTGAAGCCCGACGCGTTCAGCGCCTCCAGCGCCTCGTCCGGGAAGCGCGAATTCTCGTCCACGTCGGCGGCGTGCGGGGCGATCTCCTTCTCCGCCAGCGCGCGGATCGCCGCCCGCAGCTCCTGGTGCTCCTCGGGCAACTGGAACAAATCGAACGACGGGTCTCCGGCCCAACCAGCCATCTCAAGCCTCCTTGCTACTCACCGGTAACTTTACCGTGCAGCTGTTGTAGCGCCTCATCCTTGGCGCGCACGCTCTCGGCCAGCTGGTCTTGGAACTCGACGATGCGGGCCCGCAGCGCCGGGTCGGAGGAGCCGAGGATGCGCACGGCCAGCAGGCCCGCGTTGCGCGCGCCGCCGATCGAGACCGTGGCCACCGGGACGCCCGCGGGCATCTGCACGATCGACAGCAGCGAGTCCAGGCCGTCCAGGCGCGCCAGCGGAACCGGCACCCCGATCACCGGCAGCGGCGTCGCGGACGCGACCATCCCGGGCAGGTGCGCGGCGCCGCCGGCGCCCGCGATGATCACCTCGATGCCGCGGTCGGCCGCGCCGCGCGCGTAGTCGAACATCACCTGGGGCGTGCGGTGCGCGGAGACGACGCGAACCTCGGCCGGTACGTCGAACTCGGCCAGGGCCGCCGCGGCGTCGGACATCACCGACCAGTCGCTGTCGCTGCCCATGATCACGCCCACGCGCGCTTTAGTCATTGCCATTTATGCCGCTTCTCCTCATCGCTTCGCTCTGCATCGTCGCGGCATGCGGGTCCCATCCGTCCGTCCACTGCCCGTGCGACAACCAGTGTGCCGCCAACTCGGCACGCGTCCGCAGCGCGGCCACCTCCGCCATGTCGCTGCCCAGGAAATTGACGTGGCCGACCTTGCGGCCGGGCCGTTCCTCCTTGCCGTACAGGTGCACCCGGGCGTCGGGCATCCGCGCGAACAGGTGGTGCAACCGCTCGTCGATCGTCATCGCGGGCCGCTCCGCGGCGCCGAGCACGTTGGCCATCACCGTCACCGGCGCGATGGCGTCGGTGTCGCCCAGCGGGTAGTCCAGGACCGCGCGCAAATGCTGTTCGAACTGGCTGGTGCGCGCACCGTCCATGGTCCAGTGCCCGGAGTTGTGCGGCCGCATCGCCAGCTCGTTGACGAGCAGCTCCCCGCCGGTGGTCTCGAAGAGCTCGACCGCGAGCACGCCGACCACACCCAGCTCGGCGGCCAGGCGCAACGCCAGCCGCTGGGCGGCGGCGGCCGACTCGGCGGCCAGTCCGGGCGCGGGCGCGATCACCTGCACGCAGATGCCGTCCCGTTGCACCGTCTCGACGACCGGCCACGCCGCGCCCTGGCCGAACGGTGAGCGCGCCACCAGCGCCGACAATTCGCGGTGCAGACTCACCTGCTCCTCGGCCATCACCGGTACGTCATCCGCCAGGAAGCCGGCCGCGATCTCTCGCGCGTGCAGCGGGTCGCGTGCCATCCGCACCCCACGCCCGTCGTAGCCGCCGCGGACCGCTTTGACGACCACGGGGCCGGCGATGCGCTGCGCGAAGCCATCGAGTTCGTCGACGCTCCGGATTTCCGCGTAGCGGGGCACGGGAACGCCGAGGGCCTCCAGCCGCCGTCGCATGACCAGCTTGTCCTGCGCGTGCACCAGCGCCTGCGGCGGCGGGGCGACGTTGACGCCCTCGGCGACCAGCTTGTCCAGCAGCTCGCCCGGCACATGCTCGTGGTCGAACGTCAGCACATGTGCGCCGGCGGCGACCCGGCGCAGGTCTTCCAGCTCGGTGTGCGAACCGATCACGACGTCCGGGGTGACCTGCGCGGCCGGCTCGTCGGCCGCGGTCGCCAGCACCCGCAGCGTCTGCCCAAGGGGGATCGCGGCCTGATGGGTCATCCGGGCCAGCTGGCCGCCGCCGACCATGGCGACCAACGGCGGGTTCGTGTGGGCGGCCCCGGGTGGGCGTGTATTCGGCACGGCCATCATGGTGTCACGGCGCGGGCGGCGTGTTGACCGGCGGTGACACCGAATCGTTATGTACGATTTTGCGTCGATTTTGTGTCCGTCCGTACACTGACGACTTGTGCCCTTCGCCGACGCCGCAATCGAGCGCATGCCCGGGTTTATTCAGCCCTATTTGCTGCGCCACCACGAACTGATCAAATTCGCCATCGTCGGCGGAACAACGTTCGTGATCGACTCGGCGATTTTCTACACGCTGAAGCTGACAATTCTGGACTCCAAGCCGGTGACCGCGAAGGTCATCGCCGGCATCGTCGCGGTCATCGCGTCCTACGTGTTGAACCGCGAGTGGAGCTTCCGCGACCGTGGCGGCCGGGAACGCCACCACGAGGCGCTGCTGTTCTTCGCCTTCAGCGGCGTGGGGGTGCTGCTGTCCATGGCGCCGCTGTGGTTCTCCAGCTACGTCCTGCAGCTGCGGGAGCCGATGGTCTCGCTGACCGTGGAGAACATCGCCGACTTCATCTCGGCCTACATCATCGGCAACCTGCTGCAGATGGCCTTCCGCTTCTGGGCGTTCCGGCGCTGGGTGTTCCCCGACGAGTTCGCGCGCAACCCCGACAAGGCGCTGGAATCCGCCCTCACCGCCGGCGGTATCGCCGAGATGCTCGAGGACGAGATCGAGGGCGGGAACGTCACGCCGCTGCGCGCCTGGCGCAACCGGGCGGGCCGGCTGGGTCAGCTGGGCGACTCTTCCGAACCCAGGGTGTCGAAAACTTCGTGATACAGCAGCGCGTGCACCTCGCGCAGGCGCGGAATGTCGTAGAACTCCAACGGATCCTGTGACGCCGATTCGATAATCAGCGTCCCGGTGCGAAACATTCGCTCGGTGATCCGGTCGCGGAATTCCACGCTGTTGATCCGCGCCAGGGGGATATCGATTCCGGTGCGGGTGAGTACCCCGTGCCGAAACATCACCCGCCGGTTCGTCACCACGAAATGGGTGGTCAGCCAGCTCAGGAACGGCCACAGCGTCAGCCAGCCGACGATCACCAGCCAAATGCCCCAGATGACGCCGTAGATGATGTTCTTGGCCAGCTGGTCCCAATGCGTCGAGTTCAGGTATCCGGACCCGAACGACGCCAGCGCGGTCGCCAGCAGCAGGGCCACGACGGGCCAGATCAACCGCTTCCAGTGCGGGTGGCGGTGGACGATGACCTGCTCGCCCGCGGCCAGGACGTTATCCGGATAGCTCATGCTCGCCGACATTAGCCGCGGCGGGCCGGATAACTAGCGCAAATGCACGACGTCGCCCGCCGAGACGACGACGGTCTCTTGCCCGGTGTCGATGCACAGCCGGCCCTGGTCGTCGACGGCGCTCGCGTCCCCGACCACTTCCTTGCCGCCGGGCAGGTGGGCCCGCACCCGGTGCCCGATGGTCAGGCTGCGCGCCCGGTAGTCGGCCGCCAGCGCCCAGTCCGCCCCGCGCGCGGCGCGCCACGCCACGATCCGCCGGCCGAGCTCGGACAACAGCCCGCACACCAGCAGGGTGCGGTCGGGAGCCCGCACGCCCAGGTCGAGCAGCGAGGTGGCCCCCTCGATGCCGTCGGGCGCCTGAAACACGTTGAGCCCCAAGCCGATTACCACCACCGGCCGTGCCACCTCGGCGAGGATGCCGGCCAGTTTGGCCTGGGATTCGGGCGCACCCGCCAGCACGTCGTTGGGCCACTTGAGTCCCACCGGAACCCCGGCGAGCAGCGGGGCCACCGTGTCGACCACCGCCACCCCGGTGGCCAGGGGCAACCAGCCCCAGCCGGCGGTCGGCACGTCGACGATGCTGACGCCGACCGACATCGTGATCTGGGTCCGCGGGGTGGCCGACCAGCCGCGGCCGTGCCGCCCGCGGCCCGCCGTCTGGTGCTCGGCGATCAGCACCGCTCCGGCCACGTCGGCCCCCGACGCCGCTCGCGCGAGCAGATCGGCGTTCGTGGAGCCGGTCTGTTCGACGACGTCGAGCCGGCGCCAGCCCAGTCCGGTGCCGATCAGTTCGGCGCGCAGCGCGGCCTGGTCCAGCGGTGCCCTGGGCTGGTCTCGGTCTGTCACTGGACCCAGCCTAGAACTCAGGGGCGCGGGCGGCTCGTGTCTCGCATGTCTAAGACGGCCAGATGGCTGAACAGCATGCTGGTGCCGATCGGGTTGCCGCCGCCGGGATAGGCGGTGCCGCTGGGCGCGGCCATCGTGTTGCCGGCGGCGTACAAACCGGGGATGGGGTGACCGGACGTGTCGAGCACCCGGGCGGCGGCGTCGGTGCGCAGGCCGCCCTTGGTCCCCAGATCCGAAATGCCAAAGGCCGCGGCGTGATACGGCGGGCGATCGATGGGCACCAGCGGCGACGCGCCCCCCGAGAATGCCCGGTCGAAGGCCTCATCACCCCTGCCGAAATCCTCGTCGACGCCGGACGCGGCAAAACCGTTGAACCGGGCCACCGTTGCCGCCAGCTGCCGCCCCGGGACACCGATCTTGTCGGCCAGTTCCTCCAGCGTGTCCGCGGTATGCCACAGGCCGGCGGCGACGTACTTCTGCGTCTCGACGATGGAGACGTTGGCGGCCTTGACCGGCGGCACCTCGCCGTCGGTGTCGTCGTAGATCATCCAGTACGGCAACGTGATCGACCCGTCCTGCAGTTGCGCGATGATCTCGCGGCCGGCCCGGTCGTACGCCCGGGATTCGTTGACAAACCGGTTGCCGTCCTGGTTGACGAAGATGCCACCGGTGAACCAGAGTGCGAACGCGGACCGGCCGTCCGGGTGCGTCATGCCCGGCGACCACCACGCCTGATCCAGCAGGTCGGTGTCGGCGCCCGCGGCGATGCCGGCCTGCAGCGCCAGTCCCCGACTTCCCGGGCCGCCCATGGTGTCTCGGGCCGCGCCCGGCACCCCGTATCGGCGCCGCAGCTCGTCGTTGTTCTCGAAGCCGCCGGCGGCCAGCAGCACGCCCAGCCGGGCGCGGATGGCAAGCCGCTCTCCGCGGCTCTCCACGATCGCGCCCGTCACCGCCCCATCGGACAGGACGAGCTCGACCAGGGCGGTGTCGCGCCGCAGCGCCGCGTTCGGGTATTGGCCGATGGCCTTGAGGAACCGCGCGATCAGCGCGCGACCCCCGAGGTAGTAGTCGGAGGGCGGTTCGGCGCCCAGCCGGTCGGTGTCCAGCGGCCCGCGGATCACCTCCCGAAGTTCGGGGGCGGCGGCCACCTTCCAGGGCTTCGCGGCGATGTGGCGCTGGCCGTCCAGCCGCGCCTTCGGCGCTTTGCCGTAGTAGTCCGGCCAGGGCAACGGCACGAACTTCAGCAGGGGGTCGACCTCCAGGTACTCGATCAGCCCGGCGCCGCCGCGGACATACGTTTCCTGCAGTTCCCGGGGGGTGCGGTCACCGACGACGGCGTGGTAGTAGGTGAGCGCGTCCTCGATCGTGTCGTCGACCCCGGCCCGTAACAGCACCGGATTGCACGGGAACCAGACGCCGCCCCCGCCGGAATAGGCGGTGGTCCCACCGAATTTCGACGTCGCCTCCACCAGCAACACGTCCAGACCCTCGCGCGCCGCGGTGTAGGCACCGGTGACCCCGCCGCCGCCCGACCCGGCTACGAGCACATCGCATTCGGTCGCCCAGTCCATCAGCGGAGACTAGCCCGCCGCTAAGCTCGACTCCCATGACAAGCGTTACCGACTCCTCAGCTCATACCGCAGAGCCCGCCGCCGAGCACACCATCGACATCCACACCACCGCGGGCAAGCTGGCCGAGCTGCACAAGCGCCGGGAAGAGTCGCTGCACCCGGTGGGTGAAGAGGCCGTCGAGAAGGTGCACGCCAAGGGCAAGCTGACCGCCCGTGAGCGCATCCTCGCCCTGCTCGACGAGGACTCGTTCGTCGAACTCGACGCGCTGGCGCGGCACCGCAGCAAGAACTTCGGCCTGGAGAACAACCGTCCGCTCGGCGACGGCGTGATCACCGGCTACGGCACCATCGACGGCCGCGACGTGTGCATCTTCAGCCAGGACGCCACGGTGTTCGGCGGCAGCCTCGGCGAGGTGTACGGCGAGAAGATCGTCAAGGTGCAGGAACTGGCGATCAAGACCGGCCGGCCGCTGATCGGCATCAACGACGGCGCCGGCGCGCGCATCCAGGAGGGCGTGGTCTCGCTCGGCCTGTACAGCAAGATCTTCCGGAACAACATCCTGGCCTCCGGCGTCATCCCGCAGATCTCCCTGATCATGGGTGCCGCCGCCGGTGGGCACGTCTACTCCCCCGCCCTGACCGACTTCGTGGTGATGGTCGACCAGACCAGCCAGATGTTCATCACCGGCCCGGACGTCATCAAGACCGTCACCGGCGAGGACGTCACGATGGAGGAACTCGGCGGCGCCCACACCCACATGGCCAAGTCCGGCACGCTGCACTACGTCGCCTCGGGCGAGCAGGACGCCTTCGACTGGGTGCGCGACCTGCTGAGCTACCTGCCGCCCAACAACGCCACCGACGCGCCGCGCTACGCCGAGCCCGTCCCCGAGGGCGCCATCGAGGACAACCTCACCGAGGAGGACCTCGAGCTGGACACGCTGATCCCGGACTCGGCCAACCAGCCGTACGACATGCACGAGGTGATCACCCGGATCCTCGACGACGACGAGTTCCTGGAGATCCAGAACGGCTACGCCACCAACATCGTCGTCGGCTTCGGCCGCATCGAGGGCCGGCCGGTCGGGATCGTCGCCAACCAGCCCACGCAGTTCGCCGGGTGCCTGGACATCAACGCCTCGGAGAAGGCGGCCCGGTTCGTGCGGACCTGCGACTGTTTCAACATCCCGATCATCATGCTGGTGGACGTCCCGGGCTTCCTGCCGGGCACCGGCCAGGAATACAACGGCATCATCCGGCGCGGCGCCAAGCTGCTGTTCGCCTACGGCGAGGCCACCGTTCCGAAGATCACCGTCATCACCCGCAAGGCCTACGGCGGCGCGTACTGCGTCATGGGCTCCAAGGACATGGGCTGCGACGTCAACATCGCCTGGCCGACCGCGCAGATCGCGGTGATGGGCGCCTCCGGGGCCGTCGGCTTCGTCTACCGCAAGCAGCTGGCCGAGGCGGCCAAGGAGGGCAAGGACGTCGACGCCCTGCGGCTGGAGCTGCAGCAGGAGTACGAGGACACCTTGGTCAACCCCTACGTCGCCGCCGAGCGGGGCTACGTCGACGCGGTCATCCCGCCGTCGCACACCCGCGGCTACATCGGCACGGCGCTGCGGCTGCTGGAACGAAAGATCGCGCACCTGCCCCCCAAGAAGCACGGGAACATCCCGCTATGAGCGACGGGAGTCAGGACATGAGCAGCGAAAACGGTTCTGAGACAACCGAAGCCGCGCACCAGCCACACGAGCCGCACCTCCATATCCTCAAGGGTCACCCCACCGACGAGGAGCTGGCCGCGCTGGTCACCGCGCTGGGCGTCGTCGGCGGCGGCGTCCCCGAGCCCACCGAGCCCGAGCCCACCCGCTGGGGCCTGCCGGTGGACCGGCTGCGGTTCGCGATGTCCAACTACCAGCGGCTCACCATGCAGCAAATGACGCACATGAAGCATTGACCCGGCTGGTCCTCGGGTCGGCCTCGTCGGGCCGCCTGCGGGTGCTGCGCCAGGCCGGCATCGATCCGCTGGTCGTGGTCTCCGGCGTGGACGAAGACGCCCTCGTCGCCGAGCTGGGGCCCGACGCCGCGCCCGCTGAGGTGGTGTGTGCCCTGGCGGCGGCCAAGGCCGAGCGCGTGGCGGACGAGCTGGACGGTGGCGTCGCCGCCGATTGCGTTGTCGTCGGCTGCGATTCGATGCTCTACCTGGACGGCGAACTGTGCGGCAAGCCCGGGTCGGCCGATGAGGCGCTGGCCCAGTGGCACCGCATGGGTGGCCGGTCGGGCCGGCTGCACACCGGGCACTGCCTGCTGCGGCTGGCCGGCGGCGCGATCACGCATCGCGAGGTCGAATCTGCTTGCACCACAGTGTATTTCGCCGATCCCCCGGAGGCTGACCTGCGGGCCTATGTCGCCAGCGGGGAGCCGCTGCACGTGGCCGGCGGGTTCACCCTCGACGGGCTCGGCGGCTGGTTCGTCGACGCGATCGACGGCGACCCGTCGAACGTGATCGGGGTGAGCCTGCCGCTGCTGCGGTCCATGTTGCAGCGGGCCGGGTTGTCGGTGACGGCGCTGTGGGCGCCCGCGCGGAGCCGGTGAATCGCAGGCGCCCACGCGCACACTTTCCGCAAAATTGCGGGTTCGGCGGAAACCCTAGGGTCAAGCCATGACCACGTGGACCGAGTTCACCGCCCAAGCGCCGCGCATTGCCAGCATCTTCGCCCGTCGCCATCACGCCAGCGGCAATCTGTGCATGCTGGCAACCCTGCGCTCTGACGGGTTCCCCCGGATCAGCCCGATGGAGCCGCGGATCTTCGAGGAGCAGTTGTGGCTGCCCGGGATGCCGGCCACCACCAAGTTCCTCGATCTGGCGCGCGACCCGAGGTTCTGTCTGCACACCGCGACCGTCGACACCGAGGTGACCGACGGCGACGCGAAGCTCTGGGGCCTGGCCCGGGTCGTTCCCTACGGCGCGGTGCACCGCCGCTTCGCCGAGACGCTGTTCTCCGAGACCGGATTGGACCTGCGCGAGCAGCGATTCGATCTGCTCGGCGCCGACATCACCGGGGCGTCGGCGGTCGAGGTCCGCGACGGCCACCTGGACATCACCATCTGGAATCCCGGCGTTCCCGAGCGGGTGGTCCGCAAGCACTGACCCGATGGCCGTTGCGGCACTGACGGTAGGCTTTCAGGCGTGGCATTACCCCCGGATCCAAGCCCGACTCTGACGGCCTACGCCCACCCCGAACGGCTGGTCACCGCCGACTGGCTGTCCGCCCATCAGGGCACGCCCGGCCTGGCGATCGTCGAATCCGACGAGGACGTCTTGCTCTACGACGTCGGCCATATTCCCGGCGCGGTCAAGATCGACTGGCACACCGACCTCAACGACCCGAGGGTCCGCGACTACATCAACGGCGAGCAGTTCGCCGAATTGATGGACCGGAAAGGCATCTCGCGCGACGACACCGTGGTGATCTACGGCGACAAGAGCAACTGGTGGGCCGCGTACGCCCTGTGGGTCTTCACGTTGTTCGGCCACCCCGATGTGCGGCTGCTCAACGGCGGACGCGACCTGTGGCTGGCCGAGCGCCGGGAGACCACCCTGGACGTCCCCACCAAGACCTCCACCGGCTATCCCGTCGTCGCGCGCAACGACGAACCCATCCGGGCCTTCAAGGACGACGTCCTGGCCATCCTGGGCAGCCAGCCGCTGATCGACGTGCGCTCGCCGGACGAATACACCGGCAAGCGCACGCACATGCCCGACTACCCCGAGGAGGGCGTGCTGCGCGGCGGCCACATCCCCACCGCCCGGTCCATCCCGTGGGCCAAAGCGGTCGACGAGAGCGGGCGATTCCGCAGCCGCGAGGAGCTCGAGGAGCTCTACGACTTCATCGACCCCGAGGACAAGACCGTCGTGTACTGCCGCATCGGTGAGCGGTCCAGCCACACCTGGTTCGTGCTCACGTACCTGCTGGGCAAGCCCGGGGTGCGCAACTACGACGGATCGTGGACCGAATGGGGCAACACCGTGCGCACGCCGATCGTCGCCGGTGAAGAGCCGGGGGCCGTGCCGGTCCGATGACCCTGCCCGCCCCGTTGGCCGAGGTGGTCTCCGACTTCGCCGAAGTCCAGGGCCAGGACAAGCTGACGCTGCTGCTGGAATTCGCCAACGACCTGCCCGCCCTGCCCCCCGAGCTGGAAGAGCAGGCCATGGAGCCGGTGCCCGAGTGCCAGACCCCGCTCTTCCTGCACGTCGATGCCCGCGACCCGAACCGGGTGCGGTTGCACTTCAGCGCGCCCGCCGAGGCGCCGACCACCCGGGGGTTCGCGTCGATCCTGGCCGCCGGTCTCGACGAGCAGCCCGCGGCCGAGATCTTGGCGGTGCCCGAGGATTTCTACACCGACCTGGGCTTGGCCGCGCTGATCAGCCCGTTGCGGCTGCGCGGCATGTCGGCGATGCTCGCCCGCATCAAGCGGCGACTGCGCGAGTCGGCCCAAAATTCCGGCACCGCCTGATCGGCCCGACGGCGCGGCGCTTAGACTTCCCAAGAGTTGTAAGAAACTCTCTTAAAGAAGCCCAAGGCGGAAACACGTCCGCTTCAGATCTGCCAAACAGGAGGCGCAGTGGCTAGTCACGCCAGCTCGAGGATCTCCAAAGTGCTTGTCGCCAACCGCGGCGAGATCGCTGTCCGGGTGATCCGCGCGGCCCGCGATGCGGGCCTGCCCAGCGTGGCGGTCTACGCCGAGCCCGATGCCGATGCCCCGCACGTGCGGCTCGCCGACGAGGCGTTCGCCCTGGGCGGGCAGACCTCCGCCGAGTCCTACCTGGACATCGGCAAGCTCCTCGACGCGGCGGCCAAGTCGGGCGCCAACGCCGTCCACCCCGGCTACGGGTTCCTTTCGGAGAACGCCGATTTCGCGCAGGCGGTCATCGACGCCGGCCTGATATGGATCGGTCCGAGCCCCCAGTCGATCCGCGACCTCGGTGACAAGGTCACCGCCCGCCACATCGCCGCCCGCGCCCAGGCTCCGCTGGTGCCGGGCACCCCCGACCCGGTCAAGGACGCCGACGAGGTGGTGGCCTTCGCCGAGGAGTACGGCGTCCCGATCGCCATCAAGGCGGCCTTCGGCGGCGGCGGCCGCGGCATGAAGGTGGCGCGCACCATCGAGGAGATCCCGCACCTGTACGAGTCGGCGGTGCGCGAAGCCGTCGCCGCCTTCGGCCGCGGCGAGTGCTTCGTCGAGCGCTACCTGGACAAGCCCCGCCACGTCGAGGCGCAGGTGATCGCCGACCAGCACGGCAACGTCATTGTGGCCGGCACCCGCGACTGCTCGCTGCAGCGCCGCTTCCAGAAGCTGGTCGAGGAGGCGCCCGCGCCGTTCCTCACCGACGCGCAGCGCAAGGAGATCCACGAGTCGGCCAAGCGCATCTGCAAGGAGGCGCACTACTACGGCGCCGGCACGGTCGAGTACCTGGTCGGCCAGGACGGCCTGATCTCGTTCCTGGAGGTCAACACCCGCCTGCAGGTCGAGCACCCGGTCACCGAGGAGACCTCCGGAATCGACCTGGTGTTGCAGCAGTTCAAGATCGCCAACGGCGAAAAGCTGGACCTCACCGAGGACCCCACCCCGCGCGGCCACGCCATCGAGTTCCGGATCAACGGCGAGGATGCCGGACGTGGCTTCCTGCCGGCGCCCGGTCCGGTCACCCGCTACGACACTCCCAGCGGTCCCGGCGTCCGCCTGGACTCCGGCGTGGAGGCCGGTTCGGTGATCGGCGGTCAGTTCGACTCGATGCTGGCCAAGCTGATCGTCTACGGCGCCACCCGCGAAGAAGCCCTGGCCCGCTCCCGCCGTGCCCTTTCTGAATTCCACGTCGAAGGGCTGGCCACCGTCATCCCGTTCCACCGCGCCGTGGTGTCCGACCCCGCTTTCATCGGCGACGGCGACAGCTTCTCGGTGCACACCCGGTGGATCGAGACCGAGTGGAACAACACCATCGAGCCCTTCACCGCCGGCGAGCCCCTCGATGAGGAAGACGCCCGGCCCCGCCAGACGGTGGTCGTGGAGGTCGGCGGCCGCCGGCTCGAGGTATCGCTGCCCGGCGACCTGGCGCTGTCCAACGGCTCCGCGGATCCGGCCGGCGTCATCCGCAAGAAGCCCAAGCCGCGCAAGCGCGGGTCGCACGGGGGTGCCGCCGCCTCCGGGGACGCCGTCACCGCCCCCATGCAGGGCACCGTGGTCAAGGTCGCGGTCGAGGAGGGACAGGAGGTCGCTACTGGCGACCTGGTCGTGGTCCTCGAGGCGATGAAGATGGAGAACCCGGTCACCGCGCACAAGGACGGTGTCATCACCGGACTTGCGGTCGAGGCCGGCGCCGCCATCACCCAGGGCACGGTGCTCGCCGAGATCAAATAGCCCAGGGACAGTAATCCTGGGAAACAGTTGTCGACCAGGTCTGGCGCGGGTAGCGTTCGGGTCAGGTTGAGTTCACAGCCGTCCGGATCACGTCAAATGGCGCGGGGAAGGCGAACTCCCTGTCTTTCCGCTTCGATCCACGCCTGACGTTTTCCGCAGCACAACTGCTCTACGGATGGAGTCAGTAATGTCTGTGGCCCAATCTTGGCAGCACAGCCGCGCGGCGCAGTTCACCGCGCGCTGGGACCCATCGGGGACCCTGGTCACGGTGGACGGCGAGCTCGACGCCGCCAACGCCGACCAGCTCGCCGCCTACGTCCGACACGTCGTCGCTCGTTCCCCGCGCGTGATCCTGGATCTGCGCGGCCTGAAATTCATTGGCACAGCAGGCTTTTCGGCGCTACACCGGATCAATGTCGCCTGCTCGGGCGCCCAGGCCTATTGGGCGATGGCGCCCAGCCCGGCGGTGGCTCGGTTGCTGCGCATCTGCGACCCCGACGGCACGCTCCCGGTGACGACGCCCGCGGCCGAGCCGCTTCTGGCATCGCTGCGAGCGGAGGGCGAAGAGCCGCCGTCCCTATTGCAGTTGGTCACGCAGCCGCGTTAGCGACTTCGCCAGCAGCCGGGACACGTGCATCTGGGAGATGCCGACCCGCTCGGCGATCTGGGTCTGCGTCATCGACTCGAAGAACCTGAGCACCAACACGGTTCGCTCCCGCTCGGGCAGGGCCTCCAGCAGCGGGCGCAGCGACTCCTGATCCTCGATCCGGTCCAGGCCGGTATCCACATCGCCCAGGGTGTCGGCGATCGCGCGGGCCTCGTCCTCTTCACTGCCGCCGCCGCTGTCGATGGACAGGGTGTTGTAGGAGCTGCCCGCCACCAGACCCTCGACGACCTCGTCGCGGTCCATGTCGAGTTCGGCGGCCAGTTCGGTCGCGGTGGGAGCCCGGCCGAGTCGTTGGGACAGATCCGCGGTGGCGGTGCCTAGACGCAGGTGCAGTTCCTTCAGGCGCCGCGGCACCTTGACCGACCAGCTGTTGTCGCGAAAGTGGCGGCGGACCTCGCCCATGATCGTGGGCACCGCGAAGGACACGAAGTCGGAACCGGCGTCGACGTCGAACCGCACCACCGCGTTGACCAGCCCCACACGCGCCACCTGGACGAGGTCGTCGCGCGGTTCGCCGCGGCCCTCGAACCGGCGGGCGATGTGATCGGCCAGGGGCAGGCAGCGCTCGACGATCTTGTCCCGTTGACGCTGGAATTCCATCGAGTCGCCGTCGACCGCGGCCAGCTCTCGGAACATGTCCGGGACATCGGCGTACTCGTTCGGGCGCGAGACCGAACCGCCGGCAGCTGGTGGTGTCACCTGCTGGAGGCCGCCCGTCGCGCCGTCAGCGTGATGCCGAAAACGCTGCCGGTTTGGTTGGGCTCGCGACCATCGTGGAAAGTCTGGACGTCGTCGGCCAGGGACGTCAGCACGTGCCAGCTGAAGCTGCCCGGGGCGACAACGTCGTGGGTGTCACACGCCGCCGAGGCCTCTACCACCAACTGGTCGTCCTGCGGGTCCACCACCACGACGAGGGTCGCGTCGGGGGTCGCGCAGCGGATCAGCCGGGTGCACACTTCGTCGACCGCAAGCCGCAGATCCGCGACGGCGTCGAAGTCCAGGTCCTCGAAGGTGCCGATCGCACCGACCAGCGTCCGCAGCATCGCCAAGTTCTCCAGGCGTGCCGCGACGTGCAGTTCGACGGCGCGATGGCCACGCTGACGCTTGTTAGTGCGCAATCCCGCATCGTTCATCTGGTCTCCCGGCAATGTTTGACTGACACTACTACCGCCCCGCAGCGCGCCGTGGACCGTACGTTCGAGCCGATTAGTCATGGTTTCCGCCGGGTGTGCGGCCCGATATGGACGGGCCGGAAACCACCGAAACGGTTCGGACGCGGCGGCTCAAGCGCGTGGCGGTGATCGCCGGGATCGCGCTGGTCGTATTGGTAGTTCTCGCTGTAAGCATCTATGTCGGTGTCTTCGTGTTCCTGCCCCCCGTGGGGTGACCACGCTGACGCAACCCTTCCGGCACTCATCATGGTGCACACCTGATACCCACTCGAAGAGGCGGGTAACCCCCCGCGTTTACTTCCCGGCAAAAATCACTCGGCGCTCACGCACGCCGCGGCGCGGGGGCTCCTAGCTGGCGGGCCACTGCCTCTGCACCTCGGGGTGCTCGGCGTACCAGCGATCGGCGATCCGGCGGATCCGCCGGTGCTCGATCGCTACCCACACCAACCCGAGGACCGTGGCGATGATCGCCACCACCCCCGCGGTCATGCCCTCGTGGTGATGCCCGGTGCCGAAGGCCGACAGGCTTCCGGATCCTCCGATCACACCGGCCACCACCAACAGGTAGCCGGGCCAGTGCAGTACGTCGATCAGCGACTCGCCGGCGAGTGGCCGCGTTGTCCTCAGGTGGTCGACGGGGTCATGAAACGTGTCTCCCATGGCTGCTCCTAGTGGAGATTGGTGACGCATTCGCAGCTCAATACGGGTTGCACCATCAACGGTAGATCTCCCGGGAGGCTTTTGGCGAGACCCCTGTCAGAGGACCAGGGCCGGGCCGGCGATCGGGGCCACGCCCATGGCGACCATCAGCACCATCAGCGTGAACAGAAACCAGCCCGCGCCGTGCCATCCCCACCAGGTGCCCCGCGCCTTCCATACGTGATAGGTCCGCAGGAACGCCCAGAGGCCGGCCGCCAGCAGGATCAGCGGTCCGCCCAGCGCCAGCAACGTCCGCTGCGGCGCGCCGCACGCCGCGGTGTCCACACCGGTGCCGGGACAGGTGCTCACCCACAGCGCGGCCAGGATCAGGAAGCCGACCGCCGCGGCCGCGGCCGCCGCCGCGAACCGGATGGCGGCACGCACCTCGCCGTCCTCCTGTCCCAAGCGATCACCACCCGATCGCTCATCCGCTTTGTGCATCGGTGCCCCTCATATCCCGGGAATTCGTTGTTTTGTCCATCGTTTGCTGCGCCGCAATGGTTACCGCGCGATGACAAGCGGAAATCGCATGGGGACAAATACCCATCGGCAAACCCGGTAAAACGGCCGGATCCCGGGTCGCGGCCGCAAAATTTCCGCCGGTGCGCGAATAGCCCGCAGCGTCAATTATTCGGATGTATTACCGCTGGCACGGGGCGTGGAGCCCGGATAGACACAATATGGTTGGTGTCTCAGGACCGATGAGTACTATCTCTCACATGCCGACAGGCCGAAGGCGGTTATCCCCCGAGGATCGACGCGCTGAGCTGCTCGCTTTGGGGGCCGAAGTCTTCGGAAAGCGACCCTACGACGAAGTGCGGATCGACGAGATCGCCGAGCGCGCCGGAGTGTCCCGGGCGCTGATGTATCACTACTTCCCCGACAAGCGCGCCTTCTTCGCCGCGGTGGTCAAGGACGAGGCCGACCGGCTGTACGAGACCACCAACATGGACGACGCCACCGGCCTCACCATGTACGAAGAAGTGCGGATGGGGGTCATGGCGTACATGGCCTACCACGAGCAGAATCCGGAGGCCGCCTGGGCCGCCTACGTCGGGCTCGGCCGGTCCGACCCGGTTCTGCTGGGCGTCGACGACGAAGCCAAGAACCGCCAGCTCGAACACATCATGAGTCGCATCCACGACCTGGTGGCCAACATCTCCGGGGCGAAGCTGGAAGGGGACGTCGAGCGCGACCTTCGGGTGATCTGTCACGGCTGGTTGGCGTTCACGTTCGAGCTGTGCCGCCAGCGCATCATCGATCCCACGATCAACGCCGAACGCCTCGCCGACGCCTGCGCGCACTCACTGTTCGACGCCATCGCGCGCGTGCCCGAGATACCCGAGGAGCTGTCCCACGCGATGGCGACGGCCCGAATCCAGCCGCGCTAGCCCGCGCTCTTGTCGGTGCGCCTTGGCACCATGGTGAAGTGACCACCCGTGACCCCTTAGGCCGGTTCAGCGCGACCACGCGCGAATGGTTCACCAGCACCTTCGCCGGTCCAACCACCGCGCAGGCCGAAGCTTGGGACGCCATCGCCGACGGCGACAACACGCTGGTGATCGCGCCGACCGGATCCGGCAAGACGCTCGCGGCGTTCCTGTGGGCCTTGGACTCCCTCGCCTCCCCCAGCGCTGTTGACCGCTCGGCCGCGAGGCCGGCCGGCACCCGCGTGCTCTACGTGTCCCCGCTCAAGGCGCTGGCGGTCGACGTCGAGCGCAACCTGCGCACCCCGCTGGCGGGCCTCACCCGCATCGCCGAGCGCCACGGTCGCCCCCCGCCCGGCATCAGCGTCGGCGTCCGCTCGGGCGACACCCCTCCCGCCGAACGCCGGCAGCTCATCGCCCGTCCCCCCGACGTGCTGATCACCACGCCGGAGTCGCTGTTCTTGATGCTCACCTCGTCCGCCCGCGAAACGCTGGCCGGCGTGCAGACGGTGATCGTCGACGAGATCCACGCGATCGCCGCCGGCAAGCGCGGCGCGCACCTGGCGCTGTCGCTGGAGCGGCTCGACGATTTACGGGACGGGCCGCCGGCGCAGCGCATCGGGTTGTCGGCGACGGTGCGCCCACCCGAAGAGCTCGCCCGGTTCCTGTCCGGACGGCAACCGACGACCATCATCGCGCCCCGCACGGCCAAGACCGTCGAGCTGGCGGTGCAGGTTCCGGTGCCCGACATGGCCAACCTGGCCAACAACAGCATCTGGCCCGACGTCGAGGCGCGGCTGGTCGACCTCATCGAGGCGCACAACTCGACCATCGTGTTCGCCAATTCGCGCCGGCTGGCCGAGCGGCTCACCGCGCGGCTCAACGAGATCCACGCCGAACGCTGCGGTGTGGGGCTCTCAGGTGAGACCAACCCGAAGGTGGCGGGCGGGGCGCCCGCGCACATCATGGGCAGCGGCCAGACCTACGGCGCCGACCCGATCCTGGCCCGCGCTCACCACGGCTCGGTCAGCAAGGAACAGCGCGCCCTGGTCGAGGAGGACCTCAAGCGGGGACTGCTCAAGGCGGTGGTGGCGACGTCGAGCCTGGAGCTGGGCATCGACATGGGCGCGGTCGACCTGGTGATCCAGGTGGAGGCGCCGCCGTCGGTGGCCAGCGGCCTGCAACGCATCGGGCGGGCCGGCCACCAGGTCGGCGAGGTGTCCCAGGGCGTGCTGTTCCCCAAGCACCGCACCGATCTGATCGGCTGCGCCAGGATGTCCAGCGGGTTGGCGGGGACCCGCATCGTCTCGATCTCGCCCGCGAGCATCCGCTGCACGGTCACGGCGCAGCCGATCAGATCGGTGCGGTGCTTGGGGAACAGCACGCCCTGGGACACCTCGCCGACCTGGTGGCCGGCCC
>NZ_LZKF01000137.1:0-1197 GCF_001672665.1 Mycobacterium sp. E2238
ATCTTGCGAGCCTCGTCCTCAACCGTCTGGGCGTGCACCTCGAAGCGGCCCGCCATCGCCCGCATTTCGTGCGGGTCAGTCATAAAACGTGTTGCCATGTGGCTGTCTCCTTTTTAAGTGAGTACTCAGATACTTGCTGTGGTTACGACGCTGGCCGGACCGGTCACGCGCTGGCGAGCCGCCGAGCCGAATGCAAAAGGATGATCCCCCCTTCCCGTCAGCCGGCGGCCACCGGTTGCTCTAACACGGTGAGACGGACGTCAAACCCGAACTCCGGCGTTTGAGTTGTCCGGCCGTCAGCCCCCGAGATCATCGGTAGCTGGGCGGTGAGGTGGGATTCCACGTCGAGACGCCTTGTCCCAGACCATCAACCGCCAACCGACTAGCCCGTGGCAGCTGCGTTGATTGCCTCGGTCGCAGCGTACGAGCCAGAACTGGTCGACAGCGTGTTCACGAACGCCTCGTGAATGGCGGCGGCCTGCGCGCTGACCGCCTGGTACATCTGCGCGTGCGCCGCGAACTGCGCCGCAGTCAGCGCCGACACCTCGTCGGCAGCGGCGGGCACCACCCCGGTCGTAGGGGCGGCGGCAGCCGCGTTCTGAGCGCTCAACGTTGAGCCAATGGCCTGCAAGTTTCCGGCCGCCGCAGCCAGAGCCTCGGGCTGTGTGGTCACGAACGACATACTTGGTTCCCTCCTAAGTTCAATCCCCGACTCTGCAGAGAGTAGATGACCGCGACCTCCGAAGCTCTTTCGGAAGCCGCCTGTTTGCAACTGTTCACTTGACGGTACGGCGAATTCATTTTTGGTAACGACACAGTAACAGCGTCTGACCTGGATCGCAGCACCTTGCAGTAGCGTCACAGCAAACTGTGACAGAGTCGGCAGGCAAAGTTGCTGGTGGACCTTGCCCAGCCGCTGTGGCACCGCAGTTCGCAATAAGATCTCGTTGCTCGCAAACTCCTTCCGCGCGGGCGGGACCGCCCACAGCATCCCGACGACCCAGGGCTCTCCGAAAGGGTTTTGAGTCCCTTGAGTAGAGGCATTAGGTCCTTTCGACACCCACGCCGGTTACGCGGTGCTGATCAGCCGGCGAAGGGGGGTCGGGCCATGACGGTGGGGCGGAATCCGTATCGGGGTCCGGCGCCGGCGTGGGTGCCAGAGCCCATACCGGCCAGGGGCATGCCGCCGAGCAGGTT
>NZ_LZKF01000138.1:0-5885 GCF_001672665.1 Mycobacterium sp. E2238
CGCTTTGGCCACAGCGGCCGAATTCCATGACATGAAAATTCTCTGCAAGCCTCTCGTCAAGTCCCTGGCGGTCGGCGGGTTCGTTGCAGCGTCGATAGCTTCGTCCACCGGTATAGCCACCTCCGCGCCCACCCCGAACTGGGACGCGATCGCGCAGTGCGAGTCCGGTGGCAACTGGCACGCCAACACCGGAAACGGCAATTACGGTGGACTCCAATTCAAACCGGGTACCTGGGAACGGTACGGCGGTGTCGGCAACCCGGCTGCCGCGTCCCGAGAGCAGCAAATCGCCGTAGCCAACCGGGTTTTCGCCGACCAAGGGGTGGAGGCGTGGCCCAAGTGCGGCGCCCAGTCGGGCCTGCCGATCGGTTGGTACTCGCACCCCGCGCAGGGCATCAAGGAGATCATCAACGGGTTGATCCAGGCGGCGGCGCCGCACTGACGATATGTCCTCGCGGTCTATGACCGAACGGCAAGCTGTGTTTGGATCAGGCCATGGAAGGTTCGGCGACTGTTCATATGGCGGCGTCTGCGGACAAGATCTGGGATCTCATCGCAAACGTTCGCAACATCGGCCGGTTCTCCCCCGAAGTGTTCGAGGCCGAGTGGCTGGGCGACGCGAATGGCCCGGCCCTCGGCGCGAAATTCCGTGGCCATGTGCGGCGTAACGAGATTGGGCCGGTGTATTGGACGACGTGTGAGGTGACCGCGTGTGAGCCGGGCCGCGAATTCGGGTTCGCGGTGCTGCTCGGTGATCGGGCGGTCAACAACTGGCACTACCGATTGGCACCCAGCGGCGGCGGCACGGACGTGACCGAGTCTTTCCGCCTCAACCCGGCGCCCTGGCTCGCCGTCTACTGGCTGTTCGGGGGTTTCCTGCGTAAGCGACGCAACGTGCGCGACATGACCAAAACCCTGAATCGCATCAAAGATGTGGTCGAGGCTGGCTGACGCGCCGTGAAATCGATCTTCATCACCGGCGCGGGCAGCGGCATGGGCCGGGAGGGGGCAAAGCTGTTCCACGCCAAGGGGTGGCGGGTCGGCGCCGTGGACCGCAACGGTGACGGTTTGGCGACGCTGCGGGAAGAACTCGGCGGCGACCGGTTGTGGACCCGCCAAGTCGACGTGACGGACAAGGCGGCCCTGGAGGGTGCCCTCGCCGACTTCTGCGCCGGCAACAGCGACGGCGGGCTCGACATGATGTGGAACAACGCGGGCATCGGCGAAAGCGGATGGTTCGAGGATGTGCCGTACGAGGCCGCCATGCGCGTCGTCGACATCAACTATAAGGCGGTGCTGACCGGGGCCTACGCCTCGTTGCCGTACCTGAAGAAAACGCCTGGCAGCCTGATGTTTTCGACGTCATCGTCGTCGGGCACCTACGGCATGCCGCGCCTGGCCGTGTATTCGTCGACCAAGCACGCCGTCAAGGGATTGACCGAGGCGCTCAGCGTCGAGTGGCACCGGCACGGGGTTCGCGTCGCCGACGTGCTGCCCGGCCTGATCGACACGGCCATCCTGACCACGACCACGAATCACTCCAACGACGGCGGCGCCCCGAGGACGGCCGACGAGCTTCGGGCCACCGCGCCCAAGAAGGGGTTGTTCCGGCTGATGCCGGCGAGCAGCGTGGCGGAGGCCGCGTGGCAGGCTTACCACAACCCGAAGCGGTTGCATTGGTACGTGCCCAAGAGCATTCGCTTGATCGACTTCTTCAAGGGCTTGAGTCCGGAACTCGTGCGACGCAGCATCGTCAAATCCCTACCCGCGCTGATGCCGAAGCGGCAGTGAAGGAGGTGAACCGGTGCGAAACCGGTTAATCGCGGTGGTTTTCGTGGTGATCGCCGGCGTCGGCGTCGCGGGGTGCGGGCACGCCCAGACCACGCCCCGCAAAGCGGCCCGCCTGACCATCGACGGGGCCACGCACACCACCCGCCCTCCGGCGTGCAGCCAAAACCAGCAGTACCGCACCATCGACATCAAGGACCGCGACGGCGGTGTCGAGGCCGTGGTGCTCACCAGTGGTTACCGGGTAATGCCCCAGTGGGTGAAGATCCGCAACGTCGACGGATTCACCGGCAGCTTCTGGGAAGGCGGCGTGGGCGACGCGCACGCCGACGTCACCAACGACGCATACACGATCAGCGGTAGCGCCTACGGCATCAACAGCAGCAACCCCGACAAAGTGGTGACGACTGAGTTCAAGATCATCGCCGAGTGCTGACGGTGTCCGGGGTCCGGGCATAGGCTCGGTGGCATCGATCGATGGAGGGGCCGGTGAAGGAACGATTGCACTGGTTGGCGATGCACGGCTTCATCCGGGGCGTTGCGACACTCGGCGTCCGGCGCGGTGACCTGCACGCCAGGCTGATCGCGGATCCCGGGGTGGCCGCCGATCCGGTGCCGTTCTACGACGAACTCCGGGCGGCGGGACCGCTGCTCAAGGGTCGCGTGAGTTATCTGACGGCCGACCACGCGCTGGCCCACGAGCTGCTGCGCTCCGAAGACTTCCGCGTGCTCGTGTTCGGGGCGAATCTGCCCAAGCCGCTGCGGAGGCTGGAGGGCCGCACCCGCGACGGTCTGCTGCATCCGCTTCGCGCACCGTCGCTGCTCGCCGTCGAGCCGCCGGACCACACCCGCTACCGCAAGACGGTGTCCGCGGTCTTCACTCCCCGCGCGGTTGCCGCGTTGCGCGCTCGCGTGGAGCAGACCGCCGCCGACCTGTTGGATCAGCTCGCCGCCGAGTCCGGCGCCTCGCAGGTCGTCGACATTGTGGGTCGGTACTGCTCGCAGCTGCCGGTCGCGATCATCAGCGACATCCTCGGCGTCCCAGAGCGCGACCGGCCGCGCGTCCTGGAATTCGGTGAGCTCGCCGCGCCGAGCCTGGACATCGGATTGACGTGGCGGCAATACCGCAGTGTGCAGCGAGGGCTCGAGGGCTTCAGCTCCTGGCTCGACGAGCATCTCGGCCAGTTGCGGCGCACCCCGAGCGACAACCTGATGAGCCAGCTGATCCAGATAGCCGAAAGCGGTTCCGCCGAAACATATCTGGACGAGAACGAGCTGCAAGCCATCGCCGGGCTGGTATTGGCGGCCGGGTTCGAGACCACGGTCAACCTGCTTGGCAACGGGATCCGCATGCTTCTGGATGCTCCCGACCGCCTGAACACCTTGCGCGAACGGCCCGAGCTGTGGCCCAACGCCGTTGAGGAGATTCTGCGGCTGGAATCGCCGGTACAGCTGACCGCGCGGATGGCGCGGGGCGACGTTGAGCTTGCGGGCAAGCGGCTCCAGCGTGGCGATTTGGTGCTGGTCTATCTGGCAGCCGCCAATCGCGACCCGTCGGTATTCGACGACCCGCACCGCTTCGACGTCGAACGGCCCAACGCGGGAAGGCATCTCGCATTCTCCGGAGGCCGGCACTTCTGCCTGGGCGCCGCCCTGGCGCGTGCCGAGGGCGAAGTCGGGCTGCGTACGTTCTTCGACCGCTTCCCCGAGGTGCGCGCGGCGGGCGTGGGAAGCCGGCGTGACACGCGCGTGCTGCGCGGCTGGTCATCACTGCCGGTCGCGCTGGGACCGGCGCGGTCGATGGCTCGCGTCGACGGCTAGCGGGGCGCGCCGGGAGAACCTCGGCTGTTGACACCCGTTCGGCAACCGAGTTTATTTGCGCTATGACAGACGTTTCTATGATCTCGGTCGAGGATGTCGTCCTCGGGCTATGGCAGGCGCTCTCGCGGCGGGACTGGGAGGCGGTCAAGACGTTTTTATCCGATGACTGCCTCTACGTCGACATGCCCGTTCCGGCGCTGTCGGCGCGCGGACCGGAAGACATCGTCAAGCGGCTCAAGATGGGTCTCGAGCCGCTGGCGGGCTATGAGAACCACGACGGCGTGCTGGTGTCCAACGGTGCCGACGTGATGTACGAGCACTCGGAGACATGGACGTTCACGACGGGCGAGCGAGGCGTGCTGAGATTCGTGACGGTCCACAAGGTCGAGGGCGGCAAGATCACCGTCTGGAAGGACTACTGGGACATGAACAGCCTGGTCAGCTTCGCTCCCCCGAACCACTTCGAGAACCTGGCGACGGCCGACACCAGCTGGGTTTTTGATGCATCAGGGATAGTCTGAGGCCCCTTCTTACGCGCCATGCGCCTCGCGGCGAATCCTGACCCACAATGCTGTACGTCACAAGAGTCCCGTGCCCGAAAATTTGCCCAATCTCGCCGAACTAATCTCCTCCATGGCAGCTCGCGCTGAGGGCGGCCAACCGCTCCCCGCCACCCTGACCACCTACACCGCCGGGGGGTGAAGTCATTTTCTCGCTGGTGCGATCGCACCGCCACCCGCGGACCCGCGCCTCCCGCGGGGTGACCCATGCTATTGCGACCATTGCCGGCGGTCCTGCTTCGGAGGTAAGAGGAATCGCTTTATCGACTGGCGTGACGCAGGTCGATACCGCGCCGGGATGCAGTTTGCGAGCCCAAGCGCGGTTAGGTGGAGTATGGTCGCGGCGTGGTGGGCACATCTGCCAAGCCCTCGTCGCATGGTTCGGCTGAGGAGGGCCCAGCCGAGATCGCTAATCGCGCTGCCGTTGATGAGGACCGCCACACTCCGCGTCGCCGCCGAAGTGCGATCCTCAGCGGCGCGGAGCAGGAATTTGCCCAATCCGGTTATGACCGAACGAAAGTTGCCGCGATCGCTAAGCGGGCCGGCTACCCGCTGGCGGTGGTGTACAGCACCTTTCCAGGCGGCAAGATGCAGATCTGGAACGAACTGAACGCTGATCGTTTCAATGACTTGGTGAGCTTCGTCCTGCAGAACTCGCGCGGTGAGTCGCTGCCGGCGAAACGGATGCTTGACAGCATCCGATCGGCGTACATCTACCTGTGCAACCATCCGAACTTCTTGGAGTTGCACTTTCGAGAAGGCTTCAATTGGGCGACCGCAAGCGATTCCGGCAGAGGAACCTTGCGGCGAACATGGACGGTGGCGGTAGACATCTTCATCGAGATGGCCGCCGCGGACGGCGGTGTGGCGAAGGCGTCTCACTTTTCGCCGAGCCAGGTTGCACGACTTGCCATTTCGACCGTCCAGATATGGCTTCACGAGTGGTGGCATAGTTCGCGCGAAACCGATATCGAACAGGATGCGGACCGGCTGGTGTCCTTCCTATCGTTGTGGCTTCGCGACGAGAACTAACTGCGTTCAGGTGACATAGCGTTCGTCACGCGCCCAGACGCGCGGCGTGGATGGAGCGAGCGGTATCGGCCGCGCCGAAGGGCGCTTGACCTACGCGCCTCGCTTCCCGCGCATCCTTTGCCGGCTGGCTTCAGCTGAACGCTCAACGGCAACGCTGCGCAGGGCCTTGACCCCCGACCGCGACAGAATTACCATTCTGCGGAGGGCAGAATCAGCATTCTGCCTATATATAACCCTGCAGCGCGCGCCGACGTCGGAAGGACCTGCATGATCGAGCATCATGACTTCACCAAGCCGTACGCGAAGAACCGGAAAAGGATCTACGCCGGCGTCGCTGCGGTGATGGCCGCGGGATACATCGTTACCGCTGGTGGGACAGGCCTTGGGATCTTTCCGACGACGCCCATCACCGGACTCCTCGCGTGCATCATCTTCACCAATGCCATCTGGGTCGCTTTCTGGGCGTGTTGGTTCGTCAACGGTCCGGGCGAGAAGCGAACCAAGCTAGAAAAGGCCGACGAGTTCACGATGCTGTGGGCCTGTGTGGCGGCCGTCGGTAGCGAATTGACCTGGGAACTCCCCTGGCTCGTCGCCGACGCTCTTGGAAAGGCCCACATCACGACGAATGACCGATGGGTCTACATCTGGTACTACTACGCCCGAGTCGACGAGCGCTACCTTCAT